>JAAZAW010000185.1 GCA_012514125.1 Phycisphaerae bacterium
AGGCGGTATACTTAACGGTTTCCCTACGCTCCAGAAACTGTCAGAAGTCCCTGAAGCCAGTATACATCGTTTAGGGCGTGGACTACCGGGGTATCTAATCCCGTTCGCTACCCACGCTTTCGTGCCTCAGCGTCAGGACGCGCCCAGTCAACCGCCTTCGCCACTGGCGTTCCCCTGGATATCTACGCATTTCACCGCTCCACCCAGAGTTCCGTTGACCCCTACGCGCCTCAAGTCAAGCAGTACAACTTGCAATTCCCAGGTTGAGCCTGGAGCTTTCACAAGTTGCTTACTTAACCGCCTACACACCCTTTAAGCCCAGTAATTCCGAACAACGCTTGCCACCTCTGTCTTACCGCGGCTGCTGGCACAGAGTTAGCCGTGGCTTCCTCTGGGATAGCTCAACTTTAAGGATTATTCACCCTTATTGGTTGCTTAGCCCTGACAGTAGTTTACACCCCGAGGGGCTTCATCCTACACGCGGCGTCGCTCCGTCACACTTTCGTGCATTGCGGAATATTCGTTGCTGCAGCCCTCCGTGGAGGTCCGGGCAGTGTCTCAGTCCCGATGTGGCTGGTCGTCCTCTCAGACCAGCTACCCGTCTTAGCCTTGGTAAGCCATTACCTCACCAACAAGCTGATAGGGTGCGAACCGCTCCCAAACCGATAGCTTATAAATAGAGGCCATCTTTTGACCCACGAGCCATGCGACTCTCGGGTATCATCGAGTATTACCTAATCTTTCGACTAGCTATCCTCGTGTTCGGGGTACGTTATCCGCATATTACTCACCCTTTCGCCACTAACTATCTCCATAGTTACCCACAAAGATAATTCGTCCGACTTGCATGCTTTAGCCACGCCGCCAGCGTTCGTTCTGAGCCAGGATCAAACCCTTCCAATTTTTAATTTGAAACCCTGTTCCCGAAGGAGCAAGGTAAATTTTCCAGATTTGATTTATGATTACCCTAAGGCAATCACAGGGGTCTGCCCTGGCAGGTCAGACCCACTTAATTACTTTGGTCGCGACATTCTTCTCTGAAGAATATCGACAAGTGCATCTCACAATCTTGCGGCCATCGAACTGTTAAGTTTTCAAAGATCGTTATATCAACCTCTATCGAAAAAGCGGGCGACCGACTTTTGTCGTTTGCCAGAGCCTCAGGGGCTCTTTCAAACTTACAAGCCCGTCGCTAACTCGGTGCAACTTTCGTTGCTTTCTTAAGAGGTTTGCTATCTTATTATCTCGTCTTAGCGTCGTCAAGTCTTTTTTTAAATTTTTATTCTTTAAATTTTGACTTGCCTTCGCAGTGAGGCCGTTGCCTCACTCTCGACATCACTAAATTATATTCACTTGTTTCAGGAGATCAACTTTTTTTAAACCTTTTCAGGTCTTTTTCAGCCGATAAGCATCCTGTTGCGATCAACTCTTTGGTCGCATCGAAGAACAAATAGTATCACAGCCCTGAAAAAAGTCAACCTCCTTTATTCTTTTTTTTAATTCAACGCCACGAAACGCCCTAACTCTTTGGGATGCAATAATTTGCGTTTTGGAGAAACTCGCGTTTGCGAAACATTCGTTGGAATTTTTTCACTTCGGAACAGGGAATTTTGTCTCCGGCGGGTTTGATCTCAAGTGTTTAACAAGCATCGTTTTTCGGAATTATGCGATTCGGGCTAATTGGATTGGGGTAAAAATAGAGCCGATGGAAGGATCGTGCTCAGGAAAAGCCTGAGCTTGTGCTAAGGGAGAATCTTTAGAATCGCCCCTATAAACTTTAAAAAGAATGAATGATTATATGGGGGATACTATCATGGCATCTGTTTTAGTCGATACTTTCGAGACAACCCTGCAAAAGACCAATCAATGGCTTGTGGAAATTATGGATGAATTGCAGATGGATGATCCGCATAAAGCGTATTTGGTGTTGCGGAGCGTTCTTCATGCGCTCAGGGACCGGTTGCCGGTCGCGGAGGCGGTCGATTTCGGTGCTCAATTACCGATGTTGATTCGGGGGATTTATTACGAGGGATGGAGTTTGTCGGGCAAGCCTTTGAAGCTGCGCACGAAGAATGATTTTTTTGTCTATATGTGCAGCGAATTTGGTTTTGGGTGTGATTTTGATCCGGAGTTGGCAACCCAGGCGGTTTTCAGGGTGATTTCACGCAAGATTACCGCAGGCGAGATTCATGATATCAAACAAAATTTGCCTGAGGCGTTGAAGGAGCTCTGGCCTTGAGGTAAAGCCGGTGCGCAGGAGAAAGCGGGTGGAAATGAGTTTCCCAGCCATAGGCAATCGACGATAAATTTATGGTATGATTTTTTTGAAAAACAATTGTTCAATGGGAGGGCAGAGGCATGGGGTTTAATCCATTAAAAGAGGAAGGGACTGATCTTGAAAAGCAGTTTCGGAATTGGAGTTCGCTTAATCTTCAACCCTACGATAAATATACGGTGGAACCGTACACGCGATGCCGCGTGATTTTGATGAACGGAACCGAATTTGAGAGTCAATGGTTTCTTCATCATTTTGCCCGGCACACGACGGATGCGGAACTCAAGCAGCAGTTGGCGAGGGTTCGCCGAGTGGAGCAGCAACAGCAAAAAGCGATCGCCAGTCTGATTCCTGGAAATGAAACGGTTCTGGAGCAGACGATTGGGTATGAGCAGGTAGCGGTGGATTTGACGGCATATCTGGCGAGGACCGAGCCTGATCCTTACGTTAAGAGCGTGTTGGATTTTGGGTTGCTGGAGGATTTTGATCATCTGTATCGTTATGCCAATCTGCTGGACATGCTCGAAGGCAAGAAGGCGGAAGATCTTGTCGGGCGATTGACGGAAATAACGCCCGGACGTCCGACGATAGCGGAGCATCGACATCCTTTTGACGGAGTTCGCAAACCTTTCGATAAGGACAAGGCGGATATATTGACCAAGCTTCACGTGCATACGATCGTCGCGGCGGAGCAACAGACGATGAATTATTACATGAATCGCGTGCAGGATTATGCCGATCCGCTGGCGCGGGGATTGTATCAGGAAATCGGGATGATTGAAGAACAGCACGTCTCGCAGTATGAATCGCTGGCGGACCCGTCGTGTTCGTGGTTTGAGATGTGGGTGATTCATGAATACAACGAGTGTTACCTGTACTATTCGATGATGTCACAGGAAACGGATGCGCGTATCAAGAAGCTGTGGGAACAACACCTGATAATGGAGATCGAACATCTTCATAGCGCGGTGGATGCCATGAAAACGTATGAGAAACGAGATGCGAGTGAGTTCCTGCCCGACGCCCTGCCTCACTTGACGTTGTTTGAATCGAATATTGATTACATTCGCGACATCTTGAAGAACCAGATCGATTTGACGGCCAAGGAAACGGAATTTGTGCCGGTGGAATCGCTGCCTGAAGATTATCGATATTTCGACTATCAGCAGAAGATCAATATTGACGGAAATGTTCCAAGCCAGCGAGTGATTGACAAGCATATCGAGGAATATGGCCGCGAGTATCGATTGGAACTTCGCGGTCCTCATCCGGTGGAACGATTCAGGGAACTGGAAGCTACCTCGAAATAGAAAAAACGGGAATGGAAATGGGGACGCCGAAACATTGGAGAATTGCCTGTGGGAAGCAATTCTCCGATGTGGGCGTCCAGGGTCCCGGGCTGAGAATGGCGGATCGGGGGATCAATTCATTAAACGAGGCGATTCCAAGATTTTGGCGTCTTTTGTTATGTGGATGAATTTTTTCTGCGAGAACCGTATTTTCCTGTTGCGTTAAATGGAAAAATCAGGTATATTGTTATCATAAATAAGAAAGACATCATTCTTATGTAAGGGATCATATCTGAGGTTTTTTGTGCAGTCTTGCTATTCAGGCTGGCAAGTGAAAGTGTTCTTTTCGGAGCTTTGGAATGAAAATCTATGTAGGTAACCTTCCGTACGACACCACTGATGAACAGTTACACGAACTTTTCTCTGAATTTGGTCAAATCTTAAGTACTGCCGTCATTATGGATCGCGTCTCCGGTCGTTCTCGCGGATTTGGGTTTGTTGAAATGGCCAATGACGCGGAAGCAGAGAACGCGATCGAAGTTCTTCATCAAAAAGATTTTAACGGCAGAGCGTTGACCGTGAATAAAGCTCAACCCAAAGAAAACAGACCTCGTCCAACCGGAAACGGTAATTTTCGTGAAAGGCGCAATCGCGAATTCAATCCTCAATAGCAGCACGTCTTAGACATTGATTTAACACTGGAATTAACTCCAGGCTGTACACTGCTCAGGAAAGGAGAAGTATGGCCTGGAGATTTTTTCTTTTCGGACATAATACGCTTTTTGATTTAAATGTGTCGTCCTTTCGGACTCTGAGGAGAGTCAAAAGTTTTTGGGCGTGTTGACGCCATGTCGCGTTGACAGGCCCAGCGGTCGAAGTTTTGATATTTTTAATGCAACGGCACGATTCAATCAAAACAGTATTACAACGTCGCGACGGAAGGTTGACGGCGGCGCAGACGTCGTTCGGTTCGGCCGGCGGCGTAGTCCCAGGCGATCCAGGGCAAGAGCAAACCCAAGCGTAAAACATGTTGGCTGGTCAATATCTGATTGTTTTTGAGCGTGGTGAAAATTTTCTGAATCTGGTTGGGGCGATACCAGAAACGATTGCGAATTTTGTTGCGGATTTTTCGTAATTGATGTTTGTCGAATTCTGCGGAATAGACGTGGCCATTGGGGCTGATGGTGTAGCCCGGAGTGTTTTCGACGACTTGTCGGAGCGGGGTGAATTTGTCCATGTGCAGTTGGCTCAGGCCGATGGCGTGCAGGCCAAGCTCGTGGGCGAAGTCGGGGATGCGGAGCATTTCTTCTCGGGTTTCGCCGATATTTCCGTAGATGAAATAGCCGTGATACCAGAATGGGAATTTTCGGAGGACCTCGAAGGCCTGGCGAATCTGCTGAGTGTTAAAGCCCTTGTCGAGTTGTTCGAGGATGCGGTCACTGGCGGATTCGATACCCAGAAGCAGGACTCGAAAGCCCGCTTTGTAGGCTTTTTCGAGCAGTGCGGGATTTTTGGAAATTTCCAGTCTGGCGTTGACGGAATAGATTTTTTTGATCCCGCGTTCGAGAAGGAGGTCGCAGATTTTTTCGGCACGCGAAGGTTTGACGAAGAAATTATCGTCGGCGAACTGGATCATTCTTGCAGGGCTGGCGGCGATTTCATCGACGACCGATTCGGGCGATCGGGCTTCGTATTCGCGTTTCTGGCCTAGGGGATTGAGGTTGAAGGTGCAGAATTTGCATTTGTAGGGACAGCCTCTCGAGCTGAGGATGGTGTCGAATTCCATGGGTAAGAGTCGCACACCTCGGAGCGAGGGGAAGTATCGGCTTCGTCGAAGGGTTCGATCGGGCGGCGCGATTTCTTCGATATGCTGGAGCGGACGATTGGCGTTGTGGACGATTGTGCCGTCGTTGTTGCGATAGGAAAGACCCAGAACTTCTTCACGGGGTTTGCCGTCGGCGATTTCGACCATGGTTTGCTCGCCTTCGGCGCGAACGATCAGGTCCACATTCGGACACCGGCGGAAGATATCTTCGACGTTGTTGGTGGCTTCGCGTCCACCAACGACGATGGTGCGGTCGGCGGGAAGCTGATTGATGTATTCGATGATTTTTTTTGTATCTCGCCTGCCAGCAGAAACTGATGCCGATGAGATCGACGCCTTCGTTTTCGATGAATTGCCGCATTTTTTCGATGGGCTGCAAGGATCGTTCGTGGCGAAGGTCCACGAGACTGATTCGTCCGACATGGCCCTTGATCGCGGTGGCGACATATTCAAGTCCGGTGGGCGGAAAGATTCCGATGCCGGGATTTTGATCGGTCAGGTACGGATAGAGACACAGGGCGTGACGATATTTCATTGAAAATCCTTTTATCAAGTGATCATGAAGTTTTCACTATGCCGCCAGGTGGTTTGTTTTTGATTCGATTCGCGAAAAATCGACAGTCGGCGCGGTGGTCGCCTCTCTGGGGGCTTCGAAATATTCGCCTTGCTTGACACCGGCGATACTTGCATAGAATCGGCCGGGGAAGGATCGCACATAAGTGTTGAGGTCTCGCACCGCGTCGTTATAGCGTTTGCGTTCGACGGCGATGCGGTTTTCGGTGCCTTCGAGTTGATCCTGAAGTTTGAGGAAATTTTCGTTGGCCTTGAGATCGGGATAGCGTTCCTGCAAAAACAGCAGCCTCGAGAGCGCGCCTTCGAGTTGACTGGCGGCACGGGCTTTGTCGGGCACGTCCTTAGCCTGGAAATATTGGGTGCGTGCTTCGGCGATATTGGAAAAGATTTCTTTTTCGTGGGCGGCGTAACCTTTGACCGTCTGGACGAGATTGGGGATCAGATCGTAACGGCGTTGGAGTTGATTTTCGACCTGTCCCCAACTGCTTTTGACGGATTCTTCGAGAGCAATCACTCGGTTGTACCCTCCGATGATTACCGAACCGATGATGATGGCAAGCAGGACCAGAACACCGATGACGATCAGGACCTTGCCGAGAATGGCTGCGGAATAAAACGTTTTGTTAATCATGAGTAACGACCTCCTTGAAAGATATTTTTGATGATGTCTTATTTTTACCAACTTCCACCGCCCCCCCCGCCGCCAAAGCCGCCGCCTCCGCCACCGCCGAAACTGCCGAAGCCTCCTCCGCCGAAGCTTCCGAAACCACCTCCGCGATGTCCCAGAGTTCGCGAAAGCAGCAGTCCGCCAAGAACAGGCCAGAAGAGTCCCCTGCCTCGTCGTCCGCCGGGACCTCCTCCGCCTCTTGTAAAGAGCCAGAGCAAGATCAGGGGAAGGACAAAGCAGCAGCAACAGCCTGATGGGACGGAATCTCTGCCGGCTCTTGAGTTGACCGTTCGACGAAGTTTGGGCATGCCGGTGAGTTTGACGTTTTTGGAATCGGCGATGACCTTCGCCATTGCGGCGGAACCTTCGAAGAGTCCCTGGGCGTAATTGCCCGCTTTAAAATTGGGGACAAAATAAGTTCGACCGATCGAGCCGACGAGGCTGTCGGGCAGAACACCTTCCCAGTCATAGCCTACCTGGGTTTGATATTTTCGATCTTTGATGGCGGCGACGATCAGGACACTGGCACTTTTTTGATTGGCGCCGAATTTCCATTGATCGGCTCGTTCAAAGGAATAATCGAAGATTGACTCTCCGTCGGTGGAGTTTACCGTCAGGACGATGATTCGGGCGGAGGTTTTTTGTTCGAGTTCCTGCAGCAAGCCGATCATTCGCGTTTTGGTGTTTGCATCGATGACACCGGCGCGATCCTCCACATAGGTTTGCGGGGCAGGCTCGACGGCGGCAAAGGCTTGGATGCTGAGCAGTACGATTATTCCCGGAATGACGAATCTGTTTTTTATTTTCATGGTTCCTATACCTTCATCTGGTCCACGATTCGGGACAACTGATCGATGACCTGATAAACCAGTTCAAAAACAGGGTCCATCATTTCCACGGCGGGCAGTCCTGCTTTTTCGCGAAGAACCCAGATCGCGTTTCGGCCTTCGACGGGGATTTGAAATTGTTCCGAGGCTTTGTCGAGTGTGGGCTTGAATTCTTTGGGACGTTCGACATCGGTCAGCCAGAGCATTGTTCGCATCAGGACGACGATTTTTTTCACACACTCCACGAGCATGGGTTCGATATAGGTGTGTTTTCCCATCGCGCGGATATAGCCCTGGCGAAGTTGAATCAGGGCGGATTTCAATTCGCGTTCGCATTGAAGCCTGAGGTTTTCTTTGTGGAAGACAAGATCGGTGAACGGATCGGGACCGATGAGGGTCTTATGATTAAGCTGAAAATCCAGAAATTCCACGCCGAAGACGTCCAGAGATCGCTGGATGTATTCCTGTGTTACCAGGATCGGCGCCTGGAGACGTTTTCGTCCCATCGACCGGCCCATCTCGGCCAGTGCCTTGAGAAGTTTGTGACTTCGCCGTTGAAGCACCAGCACGGAGTTGATGTCGCTGCGGTTTTGATCGAAATCCTGAGTCAGGGCGCTGCCGACGATGGAGAAGGATTCGAGATTATCACCGACGGTTTCGATGAGTCGCTGAGCGAAGAATTGGATCGGCTCACGAACGTCTTCTCGTAGAGCATCGACATTTATGGAAGATGCAGGTACCTGGGTCATTGATAAAAATCCCCTTTTATAAAGGTTGTTGTCTTAACAAAGATATCCGGTGCGGATGCTTTATTTTTTATTGAGTTTTATCTTAACGGAAATATTATGCAGACTCAATATTTATTCTATGAATACGTTTTTGATTTCCACGTCATGTCGTTTGGGCTTCCTCTGCGATGGAAACTGACGATCTTTTAATGCGACGATGCGATTCGATTAAAGGCGTTAACACTAATTTTTGCAAATCAAGGGTAAATTCTTGATATAAACGCGATTTTCAGGTAGAATAGTATATTTCGATCCGGGTCGGAATCCGGAAGTTTCAGTTTACTTTTTCAGGGATATATAAATTCATGTTATCGGTAGAAAAAATTCGCAATCTTGCGATTATCGCACATATTGACCATGGCAAGACCACGCTGATCGATTCGATTTTTCGGGCGGCACACGTTTTCAGGACGAATGCCAAAGTTGAAGAACGCGTGATGGACTCCAACGAGCTTGAGAAGGAACGCGGCATTACCATTCGCGCCAAACACTGCACGGTGGAATGGGACGACTATATGATCAATATCATCGACACGCCGGGTCACGCGGATTTTTCCGGTGAAGTCGAGCGGGTTTTGTCGATGGTGGATTCGGTTCTTCTTCTGGTGGATGCGAACGAAGGTCCTATGCCACAGACGCGATATGTGCTGATGCGTGCGCTCAAGCTGGGACTCAAACCCATTGTGGTTGTGAACAAAGTGGATCGGCCCAACGCGGACCCCGCCGGTGCTCTGGACAAGACGTTTGATTTGTTTATTGAGCTTGGGGCGAATGACGATCAGATCGATTTTCCGGTGCTTTATGGTTCGGGGTTGGCCGGCTGGCTGGTGCGTGATCTGGACAAAGAGCCGCATGAGGGCATGACGGCGTTGTTCGAAACAATCATCGAACATGTCAAACCGCCCGAGGTCGACATCGAGGCTCCTTTCCGGATGCAGATTTGCTCCCTGTCGTGGAACGATTATATTGGGAGAATCGGTTGCGGACGTGTGCTTCAGGGCACGCATCAGGTCGGAGAGGAAATTGTCCGTACAACGGCGAAATGGCGCACTTATGACAAGAAAGACTGGGACGTGACGTCAACAAGCGTTGGGAAATCGACTCATCTTTGGGTGACTCGCGGATTGGAACGCAAGGAAGTTGAAAAAATTTCCGCGGGCGATATTGTCTGGATTTCGGGGCCTGACGAGATCACGATCGGCGATACCTTTTCGTCGCCTGCATTGGAAAATCCGGCATTGCCGCCGTTGGAAATCGAAGAACCGACGGTTTCGATGTTTTTTCTGGTGAATAACGGTCCGCTGGCGGGGAGCGAAGGTAACGCGGTGACGTTGCGACAAATCAAGGATCGCCTGGAGAAGGAATTACGTGTCAACGTGGCGATGCGTGTGGAAGATTTGGGTCGGCCCGACGGCGTGAAGGTGTCGGGACGAGGCGAATTGCACTTGTCGATTTTGATCGAGGAGATGCGTCGCGAGGGAATGGAACTTTGCGTTTCCAAACCCGAGGTCATTACGCATCGCGACGAAAATGGTCAGGTGCAAGAGCCTATGGAACTGCTGGTGATCGACGTGCCGGAAGAATTTCAGGGAACCGTCATTGAAAAAGTTTCGAAACGTAAAGGCGAACTGATTTCCATGCATAATACGGGCACGGGCATCGTAAGACTTGAATATAAGATTCCGACTCGCGGGTTGATCGGCTATCGCGGTGAGTTTTTGACGGATACTCGCGGATTGGGGATTATGGCGTCGCGTTTCGTGGGCTATGGCCCATGGTGCGGTGAAGTGACGGCGCGGACACGCGGCTCGATGGTGAGCATGGAGACGGGCAATTCGACGAGTTATGCGCTGGAAAACCTGCAGATTCGTGGAACGCTTTTTGTTTCGCCGATGGAGCGTATTTATGCGGGGATGATTGTGGGCGAGAATTCACGTCCTGAAGACATGCCGTGCAATCCGACCAAGGCGAAACACTTGACGAACCACCGGAAATCAAGCTCGGAAACGACGGTTGTGTTGAAAGTTCCGCGAAAGCTTTCGCTGGAAGCGGCGTTGGAATGGATTGCGGAAGACGAACTTGTTGAAGTGACACCGCAGTCGATTCGCGTCCGAAAGAATCTGCTTAGCGCCGAAGCGAGAAAACGTGCGGAACGCCGCTCGGTTGCGGTAGCAGGATAATCGCACAAAAAAGTTGGAAATTTGGAAGAGGGTTCATCAAACGACCTGAGTCGTTTGATGAATCAGGTTCCAGGGGGTCGCTTGGGGGACGATAATAAAGATTTTGACAACGGTGGATTATTTTTTTATACTGGAATCAGTTATTATCGCGGGGAATTTGTCTTTCGGGGGAAATATCAATGAAAACTTTACCGGAGACGATGTTTGTTTGTTTCAATTCTGTTGGCAGATATTATCGTGCGGGATTATTCGGAATAGTGCTGTTTTTAGCGAGTGTTTTTGTTCCGGGTTGTCCGCAGCCGCCGGTGGATCCGCCGATCGATACAACGCAACCTAATGCGGATGCGGGCAAAGATCGCCAGGTGATGGCGGGGCAACGAGTTTCCCTTAATGCGCGCAAGAACATCGGCGACAATTTCACTTATGAATGGAGCCGAACGAGCGGCCCGGAGATCACATTGACGAACGGCAACTCGCCAAACGCCAATTTTATTGCACAAACCACGGGAACCTATCAGGTGCAACTGGCGGTTCGCCTTGGCGAACTTGAGGATACAGACAGCGTGACCATTGTGACCCTGCCGCAAAGTTCGGATTCGATTCCGGTGGCGGCGGCAGGAGCGGATCGGATCGTGCCGTCGAACGTTACCGTGGAGCTTGACGGCCGCGCATCGTTCGATCCGGGCGGCGGGGAATTGACGTATTCCTGGAGACAGATCGAAGGTCCGGCGGTGGCACTTTCGGGGGCGAATACGGCGAGACCTACGTTTACATCGCCGGTGGTGACCGACTCGGTGACTCTGGCGTTTGAACTGTTCGTTCAGAATCCGGGAGGATACAACGCGGTCGATACGGTGACGATTACCGTTGCGCTGGGGGCAACGATGCAGCACAACCTGGCGGTAAGGATCGTCGGCGGCGGAACCGTTATTCCCAACCAGGGCGCGTTTAACGATGAGACTCAGGTGGAACTGACCGCTGCGCCCAATGCGGGCTGGCGATTTAGCCGATGGGAAGGCGATTTGGAAAGTTTGAACAATCCGGCGTCGATTATTATGAACGACAATACCTTCATCACCGCGGTGTTTGTCAGCGACGGTTTTACGCTTCAGGTCTTAACGGCGGGACAGGGTTCCGTCGAGCTTAATCCGCCGGGAGGAATTTATCAACCCCTGGCGGAGGTCACGCTCACGCCCGTGCCTGCGAATGAACTCTGGAAGTTCGACCGGTGGGAAGGCGATTTGACCGAGTCGGAAAATCCGGTCACGATTACGATGGATGAGGACAAAATCATCACAGCATTTTTCATTTCGACCAATCAGGTTTCATCGCCGTCGTTTAATCCTCCAAGTTTTACGGTTTTCCAGAACAGTCTAAATGTCACGATCAGTACCGCGACGCCCGGAGCTGCGATTTATTACACGATTAACGAAGATCGCGATCCGACGCAGAGCGACCTGCTGTTTACTACGCCCATTCTCTTAACGGGAAATACCACCATCAGAGCCAGAGCGTTTCTGGAAGGTCTTACCCCCAGCGCAGTGACCACAGCCAATTATTTGACAATGGAGGTGCCGGGCGGGGTAACGATTAAGGCGAAATAAAAACAGGGCTTCAGACCCTGGGCTTGGGGCGTCTGAAAAATCAGCCTGTCGGCTGAAGATGAATCTCAGAGCCTAAAGTCGAAGGTCTGAAGCCTGAAGTTTCTTTTACTGCGACAATTTCATGATCGCGCCGGTACTGGCGGAACTGGCGAAATAGGCATATCGCGCCAGATAGCCTGTCTTAACCTTCGGGGGCAAGGGTTTAAAGGTGGCTCGCCGTTTTTCGAGTTCCGCATCGGAGAGTTTGACTTCGAGCTTGCGAGCGGGCATGTCGATGGCGATGATATCGCCGTCCTGCAAGAGGCCGATCGGTCCACCGTCAGCCGCTTCGGGGCTGATGTGTCCGATGCAGGCCCCGCGTGTTCCGCCGCTGAATCTGCCGTCGGTGATGAGCGCGACCTTGTCGCCCAGACCCTGGCCCATGATGTAGCTGGTGGGCGAGAGCATTTCCTGCATGCCCGGACCGCCCTTGGGACCTTCGTAGCGAATCACCACCACGTCGCCGGCTTTGACTTTTCCGGCGAGAATGCCTTCGCAGGCTTCTTCCTGTGAATTGAAGATCACTGCCTTACCTTCGTATACAAGCATCTTCGGATCGACACCGGCGGTTTTGATTACCGCGCCGTCCGGAGCGAGATTGCCGCGAAGCACGAACAGGCCGCCCTGCTGGCTGTAGGCGTTATCGAGTTTGTGAATCACCGCTTCGTCTTTGATGTCGGCGGAAGCGATGTTCTCGCCGAGAGTTTTACCGGTAACGGTCGGACAGCTTAGGTCAAGTGCGCCCTTAACTTTGCTGATTTCCTTTAAAATAGCAGAGATGCCGCCGGCTGAGTCCACATCTTCCATGTGATAGTTGCATGAGGGCGAAACCTTGCAGATGTGCGGCGTGGTCTGGGAAATCGCGTTGATCGTATTGAGATCGAAATCGAGTCCTGCTTCACCCGCCAGAGCCAATGTATGAAGAATCGTATTGGTCGAACCGCCCATCGCCATATCGAGCACGAGGGCATTGCGGATGCTCTTGTTGGTGACGATATCGCGGGGCTTGAGGTCTTTTTTCACCAGATCGACGATTCGCCGACCTGCTTCCTGGAAAAGTTTAATACGTTCAGGATTCAGCGCATCGGTTTGGCCAGCCAGAATCGTCCCATTGCCCGGCAGCGCGATACCGATCGCTTCGCACAGACAGTTCATACTGTTGGCGGTGAACATTCCGCTGCACGAACCACAGGTCGGACAGGCGACGTCTTCGAGTTTGCTGAGTTCTTCTTCGGTCATCTGACCGGCGTTGAACTTGCCGATACCCTCGAAAACGCTGATCAGGTCCGCCGGAGCGCCGTTGGCTTGTTTACCCGCCGCCATCGGTCCGCCGGAGGCAAAAATCGTCGGAATATTGCATCGCACCGAAGCCATCAACATGCCCGGCACGACCTTATCGCAATTGGGAATGCAGACCATGCCGTCGAATTGATGGGCCATGATCATCGTTTCCACCGCGTCGGCGATCAATTCGCGAGAAGCAAGGCTGTATCGCATACCGCCATGCCCCATCGCCACGCCGTCGCAAACCGCGATGGTGTTGAACTCGAAGGGCACTCCACCCGCGTCGCGAATCGCCTGTTTGACGATCTCGCCGACTTTATTCAAATGCACATGGCCGGGAACGATTTCGCAGAAACTATTGGCCACCGCGATAAAAGGCTTGCCCATATCTTCATTCTTAAGGCCGCATGCCTTGAGCAAACTTCGGTGAGGGGTACGTTCAAATCCTTTTTTAACTGCATCTGATCTCATGGTCGTTACTCCTGTAAAAAGAACCAAGTGCCTGAAAACTTGTCTTCCGGCACTTGGTGATTGGCAATGATTATCTCATAATCCATTCAAGTTCCTGGCTGGTGCGTTTTGCCGTCACACTCGTCCGATTGGCGGTGTCGGCGGGCAGATCGTATTCGACCGCCAGCGTTTTTCGAAGCACAAAGACGGGCGGCACTTTTGCCGGATCGGATTTTCCTGCTTTGAACGCAGGATTGGGCACCGCGATCATCTCGCCCGCCAGGCCGCCGACATAAAGCGTAATGCTCCGGGCTTTGGGGTCAAAATCAGGCCAAACAGCGATGGAATCCCGGGCGTTGTCCTTGCCCTGAAGTAATTTGCCGATCACTTTGCTCGGATGTTCGAGCCAGGGATAGGTGGCTTTGTATTGCTGCTGAATTTTCGAGAAAACTTCCGGTGCCACTTCGACCATCGCGTGAAGTTCCTGGAGCGTATCGGTCACCAGCGTCATTTCCGGATGAAAATTCACATCCCTGCCGGTATTGTTCGTTACCGTGTAAATGACATACCAATAGGTCTGGCGGCCTTCGCCGGGCACATCGACCGTAATCCGCTGGAGGTCCTGGAACTTAAAATCCAGTTCCCAGTCTATCGGCACAGGCGAGGGCTTGGGAAAACCAACTGTTATCGTCGACATAGCCAGAACGATTAAACCCGCGAGAAAAAAGCTTGCCTTCTTCCTTTGATCCATCCGACTTGCTCCATTCATAAATAGTAAGTATAGTTCGCTTGTTCAGCGTCGTATTACTTGATTCTACTTTTTCCCTGCCGACAGTCAAATGATTTGTTTGTAAGTCCTTGCAAGAAAGTGATAAAAATTGCGCCGGGCGACAGAGCGCCGCTTCGAAAATGGCGTTTTGTCACCCGATGGATGCTTGATAAGGCAGGAATCAACAAGATCATCGATGAATCGGCTAACAGCGACGACGTAATCGCTTAATCGCCCAAAGGCCTGGGACAAGGAACAGGATGGTCGCCGGTTCCGGAACAGGGGTGAATATAACCTGGATATCGTCGAAATGGACGAAGTTGGACGAGTTGGCCCAGAAGTTGATGTAGAGGTACTTGCCGATCGATGGGTTATCGGGATCGACGGTCCAGTCGAGTTCGATCAGCGACCACTTTCCGGGAATCAGGCCCGGTCCTGTGGTGGCGGCGTTGGCATCGCCCCAAATCAGATCGGCTGTTTCGGCGACGTTATTATCGGCGATCATAAAACCAGCGATGAAAGTGCCCGGAGCAGTGTTGCTAAGCTGCGAGCCGGCATAGAACGAGAGGTGATAGATGCCGGGTTGAACGGTCGTGCCGAGGTATTGATAGAAGGCAAAATTGTTGGCAAAGGCGATTTGATCGCCATCGGGCATGGGTTCGGTGAACTCGGCATTATAAACAGCCTGGGTGCTGTTGACGATACCGGCGAATCCCCCGGCATTGACGACGGTGAAACCTTCGATCGTATTTGAGGTATAAGCGTCGTCGGGCAGACGGGGATTTTCGAAGGAAGTGTTGATCGTGATGGGGTTCAGGTCGGTGTTGATGCCCTTGGCGTTTCGGACGACATATTCGAGTGCGACGGCGGTATCGACATAGTTGGTGGAATGTCCGCCGTTAGGTCGATAGAAGGCGACGGCGTTCGGGTTGGTCTGGGCGACGTTCCGGCTCAGACGCATGACACTGTCCGGGGGAACGAGGGTATCGTTACCGCCCGCGGTGACGGAAAAGGGCATGGTGAAGGAATTGGGGAAGAATTCGGCGCTGCGATTATAGTACTGCTCCGGGACCTGGGTTTTGGTTCCGCCGAAGGAGGCGGCGATGGCATCCTGGAAGTTGGTGTATTCGACGTGGTTGGCCAAACCGTTTCGGGCACTGACACCGTCGATCAGGTCCGGGTGCAGGGCGGTGAAGGTCATGGCTGATGAGCCGCCCATCGATCCGCCGACGAGAAAGACTTTTCCGACGTTATACTGCGATTTGAGGGTGTTGATCAATTGGATCATGTCGGCTTCGGCAGCCGGCCCCATCCAGGAGGTGGTGGCGCGATAATCGGGAGTGATATAAACCATGTTGTGACTAGCGGCGACGTCGCGTGTGGCACGGGCTTCATCGAAGGTGCCGGTGGCGAACTGCCAGCGGTCCGAGCCATGCCCGTGCAGGGCGATCATGATATCAACGGGCTGACTGAGATCATATCCGACCGGCAGCATCTGGATGTATCGCTGAACCGAACCGTCATAATCGGCGGTAAAGGCGAGGTCCTGCGGGGCGGATAAGTCTCCAGCCAGACACGTTGAGGAAAGGATAATCGTCAAACACAATGCCACAATCGTCTTTAATACTTCCATCACTCCTCCACAAGTTGTCGATGTTTTAAGATAACCGATATCCACTATCCAGCAGCAAGCACATCGATCGGATGAAAAAGCGTGGAAGGATGATGAATCCTTCCACGCCGGTATGTGTGGTTTTATTTTTTACGCAGAAACAATCCGCCCAGGCACAGCAGGATCAGGCTGGCCGGTTCGGGGACGGCGGCGGCCGTCAGGACGATGTTGTCGAACAAGGCATCAGTGCCTGAAGGATTTATAATGGAACGGCAGACAACCTCGATCGGCCGTCCGACCAAACCCGTTTCCACACTGGTATCGATCGTGATGGTTGGGAAGGCGGTGAAAACAAAATTGGTCGTTTGGGGCAGTGCGACGATAACACCGTCGTTACCATTGCCCAAGAACAGTTCGGGGGTCGAGGCGCCCACTCGCGAGCCGTAACCGGTCAGGGTATAGATCGTGTCGGCTTGGAAATTGCCGCATGTTCCGGATTGATACAGATAACCACCGCCGGCACATATGGTCGAAAACTGACTTCCATTTTCCGGGGGAGCGACGACGGTCACGGATCCGTCACCGGTCGTGCCGATCGTTTGGATGGCTGGATTTCCTCCCAGATAGCCATCCCAAAAGGTCCAACCGGTCGGAGTTGTGAACTGATACCAAAATGTGCCTGATCCGCCGACACCCTCACCGGGAACAATCGCCGGACTTTCGAAGGATCCATTGTTAACATCCGGTCCCATCAGGACTGTTGCCTGGGCGTTTACGCTCGCCAGAGCGACAACCAGAGCGATCATCAGAATTGCGAACTTCTTCATACTTTACTCTCCTTATACTACCGGGCTTTGGGGTTACCCGAGATCCTTCACTACCCGCCCGTCTGAGTTTTTCGAAGGACCTCGTACAATTCACCGTTCATTGTATTTTTAGTATATTGTTTTTGTCTTTTAAGCCGAAGAAAGATGTTATGGAATATACGACTATCAACATGGACGATTCGTCGAAGGGTGACTTGTTTTACAGGTCGCTCAAGGAGGTTCTGATCTCCGTTTCACGGGGAGGGCTGACTTTTTTCGCACCTCCAGGTTCCGATAAATTGCCGCCGATCCAACCGCTGGATTTGTTCTATCCGCCGGAATCGCACGATATCATCGAGATGGCGTTCTGCATGAAGAATCGAGTCAACTTATACATCAACGGAACGAAATACACTGTCAAGTCCGGACCGATCAACGTCCTGCTTCCAGGCGATATTCATGCCGAACGATTTTATCGCCCGACGATGGGTTATCAGACCTTCTGGATCCAGATTATCCCGGAAAATATCGGTTTTCAAATCAGTTGCTACTCCCCCAACCGTGGCTATTTTCTGCTGGGCAAACGGACCGATCTGAAGCTCGAATCACGCGAGGCGCTTCTGACACTTGGCCATCATCAGCAATTGCACCATGATCGGCTAATGCAGATTCAGTTTCAGTGCAAGCTGATGGAAATTTTATTTGAGGCATTGCCGCTGATTCGACAGATCCCCGACCATCAAAATGTTCACATTTCCTCTTCCAGCTATCTGCTCGACCAGCTCAAGCATCATCTGGATTCGCATTTTCAGGAGGAGATTTCGCTACCCGACCTCGGCAGAATATTTCATTATTCCCCATCGCATCTAAACATGCTGTTTCGTAAAAAATTCGGTCTGCCGATTGTCAAATACATCCTTCGCAAGCGAATTGATCTGGCCCGACATTTTTTGAAAAATGCCGATATTGAAATCAAACAGGTGGCATTTCGGACCGGATTTAACGATCCGCTGTATTTCAGCCGAGTATTCAGGCGAATCATGGGTATATCGCCGCTGGATTATCAAAGTCAAATGCTGTTCAAAAAAGATATCCCGAAATCGAATACCAGCCCCCACGAGTAACTTTCCGGCGCGACATCCCGCCGGCTTCCACAGTGAATGAAAATCCCTTTCCTTTTTCAGGATTTGTGATAGTTTATCATAAGGAGTGGGACGCTATGCAATGTCGCTTAGAGGGGATGTGCTGTGCATGTTTTTTTAACCGCTTTTATTCAGGTGGCCGTAGCCATTGACGCGCTTGGGCTTGTGCCTCTTTATCTGTCGATGCTCGATCACCTGCCCCCGAAAGAAAAAAAATATATCCTGCGAAACAGTCTGCTGGCGGGTCTGGCGATCGGGACGCTTTTTTTGTTTCTGGGCAAGATTTTCCTGAACCTGCTGGGCATCGTTATCAGCGATTTTCAAATCGCCGGCGGCATTATCTTAATGCTCATCGGCATTCTGGACCTCACCAGCGAAGAGAAAACCCAGCGAAAACCCTCTGAAAGCTGGGGCGTCGTGCCGCTGGGCATCCCGCTGATCGTCGGTCCTGCCACCATCAGCGTGCTGTTTTTGTTGATTGACCAGGTGGGCTATTTGATGACCCTGCTGGCCTTTGGGGCCAATCTGCTGCTGGCGGGTCTGGTCTTTCATTATTCTTCAAATATTAGCCGGGTACTCGGTAAGGACGGCATCAAAGCGATTTCCAAAGTCACCATGCTGCTGCTCATCGCCATCGGTATCCGAATGGTCCGCCTGGGCATTATCGACGCCTTTTTAAATAATAAATAATGAATATGATTAAATCGCCTTTTCATACACTCCTTTTTTCTTTTCAACGTCTATTTTTATTGGCAATCGCCCCGGCAGGCGAGTATGATATTTTGTTTCAATTGATTTTAATGGTTTTCTATCGACTCTGAGAGGATTTGAAGGAGATTTTGGCGATGCGTACTCCATTTGTGGCTGGAAACTGGAAAATGAATATGCTTCAATCGACGGGCGTCGAATTGGCCAAGGCATTGGCGGCGGTTAAACCCGCCGGTCAGGTCGAAGTCGCGGTTTGCCCGCCTTTTGTTTATCTGGCTTCGGTGAAACAGGCGATCAATTCCAGCCATGTGAAGCTGGGCGCCCAAAACGTTTATTTTGAGGCCAAGGGAGCGTTTACCGGCGAAATTTCCTGCGAAATGCTCAAAGATGTCGGTTGCGAATATGTGATTTTGGGCCATTCGGAACGTCGGCATATTCTGGGCGAAAACGACAAAATGATTAACGCGAAGGTCAAAGCGGCCATCGGAGCGGGTTTAAAACCGATCCTGTGCGTGGGCGAACTGCTCGAGGAACGCGACGCTAACAAGACAGAAAGTGTTATTGAGACTCAACTTACGGGCGGACTCGAAGGCTTGACCGCCGATCAGCTTAAAACACTGGTTATTGCCTACGAACCGGTCTGGGCCATCGGCACGGGTCGAACCGCGAGTCCGGAACAGGCCCAGGACGTTCATCAGTTCATCCGCAACTGGTTGACGGGCAAATTCGGCAATGGTTTTGCCCAGTCGGTCCGAATTCAATATGGCGGAAGTGTTAAAGGTGATAACGCGGAGCAACTCATGTCCAAGCCTGACGTTGACGGAGCGCTGGTGGGCGGCGCGAGCTTAAAAGCCGATGATTTTCTGAAAATTATCGACGGAGCATTGGCGGCCAAAAAATAATTGCTACAATATAACGATGTTCGGTCATCGGGCGATCAAAATGGAGACTGATCTATGACGACGTTTGTTGGAATTTTGTTGATTATCGTTTGTTTTCTGCTGATTTTCATCGTTCTGCTGCAAAAAGGCAGAGGCGGCGGGCTTTCCGGTGCATTTGGCGGTGCGGGCGGACATTCCGCTTTCGGGTCCAAGACAGGCGATGTCTTTACCTGGATTACCAGCGGGCTGGTTCTCTTGTTTATTTTGCTCGCCGTTATCGCCAATTGGGTCTTTGTACCGGAAAAATTTCAGGGAGCCCCCGAACCTGCGGAGGTAAGCACGCCGGCGGAACCTGCCGAAACGACCACTCAACCGCAGGAAACACCGGCTCAAAAGTAATTTCAGAAGGATATAAAAAAAGATGTTGGCTTCTATGACGGGTTTTACCCGGGCAAGCGTTACAAATAATAATATTACCTATAATTTGGAAATACGCTCTCTTAACGGCAAGTATTTCAAATCGACCATTAAGCTTCCCGAGCAGTTGGCCTGTTATGAACCCAAAATTGAACAGATTCTAAGAGAAAATCTCATTCGCGGATCGATCGTTTTCAGTCTCCGGCTTCGCGATAATTCCGAAACCGCCTCGCTTGAAGTCAATTCCGGCGCCATCAAGGGATATCTCCAGGCGCTGAAACAAATCGTTCATGAACACAAGGAACACCCCATCACCATCGATCTGTCGAATCTGCTGATGCTGCCGGGCGTTTGTCAATATCCCGAACCGGACGTTGCCCGGCTTGAACAGGAATTGCAGATTATCACCGACCTGACCAACCAGGCGTTAAAGCAGCTCTGGAACATGCGATACCAGGAAGGTCAGACGATCAAGCTCGATTTGGCCAAACACTGCCAAAATATTGAAGTTGCCCTCAACGACATCAAAGAATGTGCCCCGCAGGTTATTCAGGACTACGCCCAGAGACTTCGCCAGCGTGTGGGCAAACTTCTCTCGGAAGCGGAAGTGGAACTCGACAAAGAAAGCCTGATTCGCGAGGTGGCGATTTTTGCGGAGCGTGCCGACATCAATGAGGAACTCTCCAGGTTGGCTTCCCATCTGGCCCAGTTTCAAACGGTGATCGAAGGCAAGGAACACGCAGGACGAACTCTGGAATTTCTCGCTCAGGAGATGCTCCGCGAAACCAATACCATTGGCTCAAAAGCGAATAACGCGAAAATTGCCTTGCGGGTGGTAGAAATCAAGGGGCATATCGATCGGATCAAAGAACAGGTCATGAACGTGGTTTAATCCTGCCGCCCTTCGACAGGTCCCGGTACCGGATTTTTTCCCCCTTAGTCTGAGGAAGTTTCAGATTCTTTGGTCGCGGGAGATTTGATTGTTTTTTTAATCATGTGATTGGCGGAATCGTCCGCCACCGGACGTTCACGATATTCGCTGACCAGAGCTTCCGTTGCGATAACTTCGACCCGCCGATTATCCGCACGAGTCACTTCACTATAGGTTCCTTCGCGTTTAGGTTCATAATCGCGGCACGAAACAATGCGCAACGATTCCCTGGCCACACCGATATCCACGAGTTTCTGAACAACGGCCAACGCGCGGTCATAAGAGAGGTCCTTGGCCGTTTTTTGAAGTTTGTATTCTTCGTCACGGGACGTATGGCCTTTGACGATAAAGACATTCATATGGCCACGAATTTGATCGGCGATCATCGCGATATTATTTTCCTGCTCCGGGGTAAGCGCAGAACTATCGGCGGCAAATCCGACAACTCCTCCAATCGTTGTCTGTGAGCCGGTGCGAATGGTTGTAACCATATCATGGCGTCCGACCATCCCCCGACTGCGTACGGCAGCCTCGCCGGGCTTGGCCGAGGTTCCGGACTTGCCTTTGGAATTGTTTAATTTGGACAATAAAATCTGCAAATCGATGGGGTCCTGAGAATTTGACGGAGGAACGTATTTAAATGCTTCCTTGATAGCGGCGGCGACCTTGAGAAATTCCGGGTCCGCAGCGAAATCCTTCGGAACCATCATGGAGCAAAGAATAACGAAAAACCCCATCAGCAGAGTCATGAGGTCGGCGAGACTGGTAATCCAGCCTTCGCTCATATGTCCGTCATGATGTTGTTTTTTGCCTCGTTTGGCCATCGACGATCAATCCTTATTTTTTATCGAGAACTTTCCGCTGTCGATCGGAGAGGAACGATTGGAGTTTCATCTCGACGACGTGGGGATTGTCCCCCGATTGAATGCTCATAATCCCGACGACGGTCATTTCCTTGATAAATTGCTCTTCTTCGGAACGAATCGCCAATTTATGTCCGATCGGACCGCAGATAACGTTGGCCAGAATACAGCCATATAACGTCGCCACCAAAGCGACGCTCAAGGATTTTCCAATCGCGGAAGCATCGCCGCCAAGGTTCTGGAACATCGCGATCTGTCCGATAACCGTGGCGGTCAATCCAAATCCGGGACCGAAGGAACCAATGATATCAAAAAACTTTTTCCCTTTACGGTGACGCTCGCCCAGGGCTTCCATTTCAATTCTCAGAGTTTCTTCGATAATTTCCGGGTCCGTGCCATCGATGGCCAACTGAAGACCTTTGCGAAGAAACGGGTCTTTCTGCGTTTTGAGCGCTTCTTCCAACGCCAGCATGCCGTCCCGACGAGCCACTTCCGCGTAACCGGTCAAACTCTTGATCAGTTCCGCCACTTTCATATCTTTACCAAAGAGCCATTTCTTCAAGTAGCCAAAAAGGTCCAGAACCGAGCCCAGAGGCATTCCCATAAGAGTTGCGGCAAAACATCCACCGATAACAACGATAACCGCTTCCGTGGAATAAAACGCAGCCAGATTGCCATGTGTCGTTTCAAACATGGCAAAGAGAATACCTCCGCCTGCGATGATGATACCTATGAGTGTTGCTATATCCATTCCGTTTTACCCTTCCACCAGGGACTCTACGACATAATAAACAGTATAAACCTGAATGTTTCTCTTAATGTATCGTCAGAAAAAGGGGGCAACTTTGTCAGGAATCGCGACACTTTTAGTTTTATCGCAATAAAAGTAAAGGCAGGTCCGATAAAAGGTCAGTCGGCGACCTTGTTTTTTCGAAGGATCAGCAAGGTAATGTCGTTGGCTGTTTTTTGTCCGCCGGTAAATGATTTGATATCCTCCGCCAGGTCACCCAGGATTCGAGCCGGAACCTGGTCGCTGTTATCAGCCAGAAAGTCCAATAACCGTTGTTCGCCAAAGGTGCGGTTATCGGGCGATGCGATGGAAAAAACGCCCCCCGTGCACACCGCCAACATCTGGTCCGAATTGAGTTTACCCTGAACGGCTTCATATTTCGATTTTCGCGCCTCGCCCACCAGAGGATTGCCTTCGGTCTTGATTTGCACCGCCTTGCCGCTGGCATTAATCAGATAGGCGTAGACACTTCCCGCCAGACAAATACAAAATTCTCCCGATTGCGGTTCGATTGAAACAATACCGGCACTAAGACGGCGAGGTTCATTGGTCGTACTGAACATCAACCAATTGATCTGCCGTAGCAGCACGTGAGGTAAATCCCGATGGACGGCGCCGATCCGAAACGATGCCGACATTTCCGCAATGGTGACCGCGGTATCGGGCTGGCCCGGGGACGTTTGCCCCACCAGAATCATCGCCTGCTTGTCGCCCAGGGGAAGCACATCGTAAAAATCGGTACAAACCGTCGATCCCGGCTCGGTCAGCACGCCCACCTGCAATCCAGGCCATTGCGGCAATTGCCAAGGCGCGGTCCGAAGCTGCACCTTACGAGACATTTCCTGGTCCAGCGAACGAAATTTATCGAGTTGTGTCGTCTGCAATCGAAGCAACCGATCGATCGCCATCGCCAGATAATTGCAGATAAAAACCAGCGTATCCAGATCGGCTACATTATATCGTGGCTTGCCTTGGACACTCTCCAGATAGATCATTCCAAGCGAACCGTCCGCACTGACGAGCGGACTGGCCATACACGACTGTTCCGGACTATTGTCCAGCGATTGTATCAGCAGCGACCGGGCGCACTCCACCGTCGCATATTGAAGCCGTTTGCACATCGCCGGAGCGTCGATCGCCCTGCCGGAGAGGTCTTTGCCCGCGGAAAGATGCAGCCCGCCGTCTTCATGGGTCCGCAAACCGATCCACACACTGCTGGCATCATAATCCACCAAAAGCCTATCGATGACCGCGCTAAGCAGTCCCCGAACGTCGGAAATATCCATCAATCGCAATGTCATTTCCGAAAGATAGTCCATTCGTCCCTTGGACAAACTGAACGTTTCACTTCGCTTCTTGACGATCACATTTTCCGGCAAATCCATATCCGCCGACTCCAGCCCCATCATTTCCTGCAGCAACAGATGACTGCGGGCAACGATCTGAAACGGAAGCGACTTGTCCTTGAGTTTGCTTTTATGGAAAAACTTGATCTGAAATCCGTTGATGGTCATTTCGCTGTCACGCACAATTTCGGTGCGCTCGCGAAGCGATCTGCCGTTGAAGTTGGTCGCGTGGTACTGGTCATGAAGCGGTTCGACAAACCAATGGCCCGCCTCCTCATAAAGCATGACATGCCGAGGGGCAATTTGTTCGTCGCCGGGCAATTTGACCTGGCAGTGTTCATGACGACCGATATAAATCGTTCCGCCCTGAAATTCCTGGTCAAAGAAAGAGGCTTCACCTTGTTCCACGACTACGCGCATGAAAAAATTGCTCCATTGAAAAAAAGTCAACTATCTATAACATATCTCTCGTCATCGGTAAACACCACCTTAAAAATATTATAGGATATTCGGAAAGATTCCTTTTTTCTTGCGTATTAGACCACCTCAAGATATAAAATATCATGATAAGCTAATCTAATGAAATTAATTATCAAAACTTTCATGAGGTGTTCGTATGGACATGGATCAGATTAAAATCTTTTGCGATCTTGCCGAAACGCGCAGTTTCTCTAAATCTGCCGCCCGGAACCTCATCAGCCAATCCGCCGTCTCACAGCAGATCAAAAATATTGAACTTCAGTTTAAACTCCAATTAATCGATCGAACATGCAGGCCCCTGGCGCTGACCCAGGCAGGTGAAATTTTCTACCAGGGCTGCAAGAACATTTACAATCAATACGAAGAAATGCGAAATCAACTGGCGAGTTTCTCCCACCAAATCACCGGTTCGGTCACAATCGCCGGCATTCCGTCCATTGTGCTGTATCTGCTTCAGCCCTATATCCGTTTTTATCTTCAGCATCATCCAAACGTTCGTCTGTATGTCGAACCGATGCGTGCCAATCAGGCGATTGAAACCGTCCTGACCGATCACGCGGATATCGGCATGGTCGCAAGCCCCAAAGCCGACCGCCGTCTGGACATCATGCCTTTTTACCGCGAAAAATTATTGCTGGTCATGCACCCGAAACATCCGCTTGCTTCGCGAAAGAAAGTTCCGATCAAATCGATCGAACTCCAACCCTTCATTCACTTTGAAAAAGATCAACCTACGCGAAAACTGATCGATAAAATCTTCCGCCAGTACGACATTACGGTCAAATCCATTATGGAACTCGACAACATCGAAACCATGAAACGCGGCATCGAAGCCAACGTCGGTCTGAGCATCCTGCCCGAACCCGCTATCAAACAGGAACTCCAGGCCGGCACACTCATCGCCCGTCCACTAGCGGAAGAAGATTTCAGTCGAACCGTCGGCATCGTCTTCCGCAAAGGTAAAGTCTTCTCCGAACCGGTCACCCGTTTCGTGAACCTGTTGAAAAAACCCCTCGAAACGATTGTCGCCCAACTCGAAACGTAAAATAAAATTCTCCGATGAAAAACTCAAAAAGGATGAAGGCCGAACATCGGCAGCATTTGCCCGATGAGTTCCATCGGAAGCCCCACCACATTCGTAAAACTGCCGTCGATTTTGACAATAAAACGATCCGCCGTTTCCTGGACCGCGTACCCCCCTGCCTTGCCTTCCCACTCCCCGCCGGCGATATAGCTTTCGATTTCATCTTCACTCATCGCCCTCATCGTAATCCACGACGTGCACGCTTCGACCATCTTGCGCCCGTCACCCGTATCAATCAGCGCCACCCCCGTAATAACCCGATGCCGTGTGCGGGAAAGTCGATGCAACATGTCTCTGGCATGATTCGCGTCTTCGGGCTTGCCCAGAATATCGTTCTCGCACGCCACCAGCGTATCGGCTCCGAGCACTACCGCCGGCTCTTCCTGAAGCCTCGCTACATCCTCCGCCTTGAATAACGCAATCGCTTTGGCCACCAATTCAGGCGGTTCGTCCACCCCCGACACTTTCGGCTCATCCACTTGGGGCGCCATCACCTCAAATCGGTACCCCCCTTCTATCATCAAATCCCGTCGGCGGGGCGACGCCGAAGCCAGAATGAGTCGTTTTTCCATCATCACCGTTCCCTTAAAAATATTAACCCTTTGTCTCTGCTGAATATACCTGCCCGAACCTCGCCATGTCAAACAAACCCGAAAACGTTTTGCGTCATTCACATCATACACTTTTGATTGCAGGGATGGATTTGCGAAACCCACCCTTTTATTCATCCGCCGGCCATTGTCGATTCAGATTCCCCGGCCAATCCGACGGATGACAAAGAAACACCATCCTTCTGCTGCCTATCTTTTTTACTTTTCACTTTTTCATTTTCACCGTTACAATTGATTTCAAATAACAGCGTTTTCTGGTATTTCATGATAAAGAGGGATTTTGCGAATGGTTAACCTGGACAATACGGCTGCGGATCGTGATCGGCAATCCAATTGGGGCATTTTAATCATCATATTCATCCTGGCGGCGATTGGATTTCTGTTAAGCTTTACGCAACTGTTCGCCTATACCGGCAGAGATAGCGCCCTGACCGGCAGTGCCTGGCTATGCGGATCGTCCGACGTCTTCGAGTATGGCTGCAGCGGTGTTTTCGCCAGCCGATACGGAAAATTTTTCGGTATTCCCTGGCCCTTTTACGGTTCGCTCTATTTTCTTGCGATTATCGTCTGGATTTTACTCTTCAGACGTGACACGCTCAATATCTTTTTCGGTTTACTCATGGCCGGGGGCGCGATGGTCTCGCTGGTCCTGCTTTATATTCTCATCGCGGTCCTGCCCGGTATTTGCCGATGGTGCCTGCTCATCCATATCACCAACGGCCTGATGATTCTCGCCGCTATTGTGGGTTTATATCGTCAAAGACGTGAGCTTTCGTTTTCATTCTTCGATCCACGATTGACCAAAGCGTTTCTCGTGCTCTTTATCATGATTTCACTCGGAGCCGTCAGTATTTCACTCTATTTCTACTTCGGCAACCAGAAACTCCAGCGAGCCTACCTGAGTATGAGGCTCGACCCGATCTACCAGCAATGCCTTTATTATTCGCAAAAACAATTCCAGATCGAACTTCGACCGGACGACCATATCCTCGGTTCCAGAAACGCCCGTGTCCAGATCGTCGTCTACAAAGACGCCCAGTGTGAATTTTGCCATAAAACCTGGGAATTGATCGAAAATCTCTACAAAAAAATCAACGCCGACAACCCGGATAACGTCATGGTCATCGTCCGCCATTACCCGTTGAGCAATCGATGCAATCCGCACGTCGCGAGCAACGCCCATCCTTACGCCTGCCCTGCCGCCCGGGCGGTCGAAGCAGCCGGCGCTATCGGCGGCGAAGAAGCATTCTGGAAATATCATCAATTACTGCACGAACACCATACCGACCTCGACCAGGCCCCCTATCTGCAACTGGCCCACCGAATGGGTTTGTCCGAAGAGTCCTTCGTCGCGGCAATGCGAGACCCGAAAATCCAAGCCAAAATCGAAAAAGACGCCGATTCTCTCCACCAGATGGGGCATCGAGCGGTGCCGATCGTCCTGATCAACGGCAGATACGTCGATGGCTGGCAGGTCAAAGGCTTTATGGAACAAATCGTCGAGGAAGAATTGAACCCCAAAACACAGACCGCACCGGCAACCTTGCCGGGAATCCGAAACAACCGGGAGTAAAAAAGAAAAAAGCGGGTGATGAGACTTGAACTCACGACATTCACGTTGGCAACGTGACGCTCTACCACTGAGCTACACCCGCGTACATTGTTAATTATTTTATAATGTCGCCCACTGCTTTTTCAAGGAAAAATTTCCACTTTCTTAAAAAAGTGTCCGAAGGCCAACATCGGTGTACACTTCTTAATTCAACTTCTGAGCTTCATTCCATTGCTCTATCGTCTGCATCGCCTGTTCCATGCACGGCTGGAGCATGGGCCATTCGAACATCGTATCGGCGGGAATCGCTCGTGTTGCCCGCATACCCACCAGTTCCCTGATCCTCGCCGGTTCGATCCCCCCGCCGGGCCGTTTCACCGTCAGCATCGCCGGCGTCAAAATCGTCCCCG
>JAAZAW010000186.1 GCA_012514125.1 Phycisphaerae bacterium
GACTCGCCAGGGCAGCGCGGGTTTCGAAAAATGTTTGATCGCCGTCGAACGCCTTTGTGAAAAGATCATGTATGAACGTCACGGACGATGCCGGTTTACTCTCGTGGCGGATCACGGGCACAACCTGGTCGAAGGACAATTTTTCGATATGGAAAAGTCACTCAAATCGCAGGGATTTCGCATCACACAAAAATTGACCCGGCATGGCGATGTCGTGGTGATAGGTTACGGCCTGGTGACGAACAGTGCCCTGTATACCGATGAACCCGACGAAGTGGCCAAAGCGCTGGTTGGTTACTATGATCCGATCGACATGGCTGTGTATCCGTTGAGGGTGGATAACCAGCGGAAAATCGTCATCCGAACCCGGGAAGCGTTGGCGTATGTGAGTTGCGCCGGTAACGGGTATCGGTATGAAGCCCAAAGAGGCGATCCGCTGGAGTTAATGCCGATTATTGAAGAACTCAAAGCCGCGGGCAAGGTGGATGCCGAAGGTGTCATTGACGATCGCGCCTTTTTCGATGCGACGGTGGATCATCGGTATCCCGATGCCTTGGCGAGGGTGTGGCGAACCTTTCATGGGATGGCGCAGTATCCGCCCGATCTTGTGGTGACGCTCAGGGATGGCTGGTTTGCCGGTGACGTGGGTTTTGCCCGGAGTATTAAAGTCAAAAGCACCCATGGTTCGCTGAACCGGATCAATACGTTGACGTTTATGATGACGACGATCGGGCCTTTGCCGCCGGCGATGCGAATCAATGAAGTGCTTGAAAATCTTCAATAATGTTATCCGCTATTGAGCCGGCATTGACCTTGGGGTTACGAAGAAGCAGGAATCATCGTGAAATCAACATTCATAAAACGGCCTGATTATGAAACCGGAGAATCGCTTGGACCCACGACGGATTCTTCTTCCTCTTTTTTTTCGGCATCGTTGTCCACTTCGCGAAGGTCACTATTGGCCGGTCCGTTGATCACCTTTCCAAAGCGATCGAATCGTGAACCGTGGCAAGGGCAATCCCAGGTGTGTTCGGTATCGTTCCAGTGAACGATGCACCCCAGATGGGTGCACGTGGCTGAACGTTCGTGTAGAGTTCCGAGTTCGTCCCGATAGGCGGCTATTTTGGACATTCCGCGGCGAAGAATGGCGCCATGACCTGGAGCAATATCCGAAGAGGACTTGACATCGCCGCCGGTCATCCATTCCCCATATTTTTTGACAACGTTGAGGTTTTCTTTGGTGAATTCCCCTGCGGCTTTCAAGGTCTTTCGTGAGGGATCATAAAGCGTTGCCCAGGGATTGTCTCTGCCTTGAATCAGATCGGTCAGAAGAATGCCTGCGATTGTGCCGTGGGTCATTCCCATGCCTGAATCACCGGTGACGATATAAACATTGGGATCGTCCATCGGATTTCGACCGATAAAGGCCAATCCATCCATGGTTTCCATGACTTGCCCGGACCAGCGAAAACGAATGTCCTGAATCATCGGAAATCGTTCGCAAGCCCATGTTTCGAGTTGCTTATACGGGTTCGAGTCCGGCTCGGGCTGTCCAGTCTTGTGGTCTTCACCGCCGACAATCAAAAGGTCGAGTTCCTCGCAACTCCGGCATTGTGTCAGATCAATCGGTGTTGCAAGAGGTTGGGTTCGGATATAATGATACGGATCGGGCGTATCCCAGAGCAACACTTTGGGAACAGATTCTCGCGGCACGGTCGCACCGATGACATATGTGGTATAAGGTGCTTGTTTGGTGTGCATCTCGACGCGGTTGTTGATGGGAGAATTCGTCGCGACAACGATCGCGCCGGCGGTAACCCTTTTGCCGTTGGAAGTTTTGATTCGAGCGGGTTCGCCGCCTTCAAGCGAAGTGACGTGTGTCTGTGTGAATATACGTCCGCCTTTACGCTCAATGGCCCGTGCAAGTCCGGCGATGTATTTGAGCGGATGAAACTGTCCCTGCCGTGGAAAACGAATACACGGTCCGGTGTCCCAAAATGAAAACGGCGCCCGAGGGAGAGGTTCGACATCATATAACCCCGCCTTGAACGCGGCTCCGACTTCATTGTCCAGAACATCGATCGATTCGCCCGGCCCAAGAAACAGATATCCGTCAAGACGGATAAAATCGCAGTCGATTTGTTCCTGTTCGACAATGGATTCGATCCGGTCAATTGCGGCTGTGTGACTTTCAGCAGCCAGCCGTGCCCCTTCGGGACCATGCCATCGTTCGATCGCAAAATATCGATCGTCAATGGCGTTACTCAGATGAGCGGTTGTCCGCTGGGTTTGACCGCCGGCGATTTCATCATCGTCGAGTACGACGACAGATTTGCCTTCACATGCCAATAAGTACGCGGTGGTCATTCCTGCAATTCCTGCCCCAACAATGCCGACATCCGCATGAAGATCTTCACTTAACCGGGATTGTCCGGGAATCTCCGATGTTGCCATCCATACCGAAATACTTTGCCCCGTTTGGTCTTTCATCGTTTTCCCCTCCTGACGGAACCTAACGAGATATTTCCTTTGAGCATGTTACAACGCCAAATCAACAGGGGCCTTCAATCGCAAAAGCCGTTGATGCTCCGAATTCCACTGTACCATTGAGTTGCAATTTACTCAAGGATTCATATTAGGCTGTATTTCAACCGTGTCGCAGCGACGAATTTCTTAGCGAGCCATAGCGTTGTTTTTGCTGTTAACCTTATCGACAAGCGGTAGAGAGAAACGTTGCATCTGATCATGAGAAAAGACAGGTGCAATGAGGCATATCCATTGCAGTGCGGAGGGAAAGCGATATGTTGTATCGCCCATTATCTGGATGCGGTTAGAGCCCGTTGATGAACATCGAGCAGACCGGCAGGTTCAAGGATCAAACCGATGGTCCCATCACCGAGAATCGCGCCGCCTGTAATGCCGGTGATGGATTTGAAGCGTTCGCCCAGCGATTTGATGACAACCTGTTGTTGACCGAGCAATTCATCGAGCACCAGTCCGACCTGACGATCTTCAGCCTGTGTGATGAGGACCATGCCCTGCGTCGGGTCCTTGACGCCGTCACTGATGTTGAACATTTCACTCAGGGATACCAAAGTGTATAATTCGCCCCGGAGATTCAAAATATGTTCACGTTCCTGAACGGATTTGATCTGGTCCGCTGTCGGAGACACGGCTTGGATGATCGATAAGGTGGGTATGACGAATTTCTGCGATCCCACACGAACGATCATTCCATCGATCACCGCCAGCGTCAGGGGCAATTTGATCGTGAAGGTTGTACCTTGCCCCAGAACGGAATGGATGTCGACTTTGCCGCGAAGTTTTTCGATATTTTTTTTCACCACATCCATGCCGACGCCTCGGCCTGAGATATCGGTGACTTTTTCCGCGGTGGAGAACCCCGGTGCCATGATTAGATTAAATGCCTGGGAATCGCTGAGTTGCGCGTCCGGTGCGATCAATCCTTTCTCGATAGCTTTGTGGATCAGAACGTCCTTGTCGAGTCCCTTTCCATCGTCGGAAATCTCTATGACAATATTGCCGGCCTGATGGTAGGCCCTGAGCTTGACGACTCCCGTTTCGGGTTTACCGGCGGCAAGACGCTTATCGACCGATTCGACACCGTGATCGACGGCATTGCGAATCATGTGCATGAGTGGATCGGAAAGTTCCTGGATCACATTTTTGTCCAGTTCGGTCTCTTCGCCGTCGATTTGGAAATCGATCTTCTTGTTGATTTTGTGTGACAGGTCTCGAACGACTCGTCCCATTTTATGGAAGGTTTGTGTCAACGGAACCATGCGCATCGACATGGCCACCTCTTGAACGTCTCGCGTGATTTTGGAAATCTGCTCGATCAGCCTGAGCAGTTGGGACGATTGTCTAATCGCAGGGTTTTGCTCAACCTGAGTTTGAATAATCACCATTTCACCAACCAGATTGACCAGGTGATCGAGTTTGGCCGTGTCGACGCGCACCACCGTATCCTGTACTTCGTTTTGCTGACGAAGGGCTTTGCTCACATCGCGCGCGGACACTGCGCCCATGCCGGTCAGGATATTGCCTACAGGTTTATTTTCAGTTTTTTGTTGCTGCAGGGCGAATTCCACGACTTCCGGAGCGACGCTTCTGGAATCGGTCAGAATTTCTCCGATGGGTTTTCGACCTGTTGAAGTCTCCGATGGGGGCATGACCGACGTAAGAATCGTTCCCTGCGAAGCAAAATGAATCCGTCGCAGAATTTCATTGATTGGGGGTTGAGGAATCGGTTGATCGTCAGGCTTGGCCAGATATTGACCAATCGAGTTGAGTTGAACCTTGAGCACATCGATCGTTTCAAAAATCAGATCGATAATCGGCGGAGTGATCTGGAGCTTGCCTTTTCGGCCAAGGTCCAGCAAGGTTTCCACTTCGTGGGTCAGGGCCTGAATATCTTTAAGATTCAAAAAACCCGCCATGCCTTTGATCGTATGGAATGGCCGGAACAATTCGTTGATCTTGTCCAGATCGTCGGGGATGCGTTCGAGTTCAAGCACGCCCGATTCGATATTTTCAATGTGCTCACGGCATTCGGTGTAAAAACTCTGGGCATATTCAATTTCCTGCGAAGAAATGACCAGAGGTTCAGAGTGATATTCAGGAAAATCATCCGCGGGCATCGTGGGGGATAGGATTTCCTGGGCTTCTGGTGTGATCGATGTAAGGTCCTGGTTCGGTAAAGTACTTTCTGTATTGACCGTTGGTCCGGCTTCTTGGTTCAGGGTCGCCATAAATTTCTCAAGGTCGGACACCGCAGGCAAAGTTTCCGAAATTTCCATGAATTCATGGAAGTCGCGAATGGCCAGGGCAAGATGTTGCAGAGTCTTTTCCGGCTTTGCAATACTTTCAAGAATCAGATTTTCAGCGGTGTCTGCCATCTTACGGCAAAACTCTCGCAACCGATCAAAAACAAGGTCTTTTTCGTCGGAAATCAGTTCGATGATTTTCTGTGAAGTTTCATGAATATGGGCCAGTTCGCCAAGGTCCGTTGGATCGATCTGTTCCGAAAGCTTGGCCAGACATTCGATCAACTCTCTGATCTGATCTTTCATCGTGTTAACTGTTTCTGACATTTCTTTTTAACCTCGTAAAGCTTCTTAAGCTTCCTGATCGGGGCAGGGCCGGCAAGGACTTCACAAAATGTTACATTGCAGTAAGAGTTTGCCGCAATCGTGTTTTAGTGAAGCGGGTTTCACGTCTGCTTGATCAGCGTATTTATTTTTTCACCGATAAGACGAATTCTACAGGCTCGTCATCGAGCAGGATGAAGGCTCGTTGTGAATCGTCGTTCGAATAACTCTGCTCTTTATTATCGTCGATTTGTGCGGGGACGATAACATTGATTTGTGGGCTTGATAAATTAAAAGGCCGCTCTGAATCGTAAAGTGACGTGACCAGGTTCCCGCAAACAACATTCAATAACTCCGCCAGGGCGTCCCAGGCGTTTGCCTGTGTCTCCATGGTTTCCTGTTCGACTCCCAGTAAATTCGCCGCCAGTTTTTGCGCCAGATTCTCACTGCATTGAATCCCCAATGACCCATTCACCGGACCTGTAAACTCTATTTGTCCCCGCAGTTGCGGTGCAAAATTCTCACAGGTCTCAGGATCATCGACGACCATCATGGTCAGGTTTTCAATCACCTCAGAAATCGCCGACGTCAGTGTTATGGGTTTGGTGGTCATAAGTTGTCTCCAGTATTTCGGATAAAATTTCTTTGAGTTGTTCGGGCCTGAAGGGTTTTCGCAAATATCCGCGAATCCCCTGGTGCTCAAGTTCCGATAATCGTTCTGTGCTTCCATCGGTGGAAACCACAATGATGGGAATATCCGCCAGATTCGGTTGGCGTTTGATTTTTTCGATTAATTGAAGACCGTCCATTCTCGGCATGTTCAGGTCCGTGATAATCAGATCGACCTTCTTTTCCGCAAGACGGGCTAACGCCAGGATTCCATTTTCCGCCTCGTACACCTGTCCAAGGTCTGAAATCGAAAGCGCAAGTGCTTTTTTGGTCATTGCCCGAATGGTGATACTGTCGTCTACAATGAGTATATCAATAGACATATGAGGCACCTCTATTATTCCTGGTATATCTGTTCGAGAGATTTTATTTCCAACAAAACTTCCGAACCGACTTGATCTATTTTTTCGTGAGTTAATTTATTTCTCTCCGCGATGGCAGAATTGAATTCATATCGCAGCCCGTCAATGCCCACGCCCAGTCCCAGTGAAATCACCAGCGAATCGGCCATATGCACCAAATCCACAAGATGACGCACCTGTGGATCCTGGCCTTCATATTTATCCGGATCGTGATGATATCGGCAGACACTGGCGAGCATTTCCGGAAGTTGCCAGTGCAGTAAAACCATTTCTCCGACGTCGTCATGACTATAGCCCAGGACTTCCCGTTCAAGTTCATTGAACTGCTTTGATGTCGATTCGAGTTTTTCCAAAATCTCCAAATAGTTGTTGGCCAGCGCTTGATCCAGAATGACCTTGCCGATATCGTGAAGCAATCCGGCTGTAAAGAGCAAACCCGCCGGAGTAGGATTTTTATCGTTCTTATCGACAAGTTTATCCGCTGCGATGGCCACTGCCGTTGAATGCCGCCAAAGCATCCCCGGCAAGAGTCCATACCCTTTTTGTGGCTGTTGGAGCATCGCGTTGCAATGAAGTCCCATAACAACGTTCATTAAATTTTTGGCTCCCAGATAAATGACTGCTTCACGTAGACTGTTGATCTTGCGCGTTAATCCAAAATAGGCGGAATTGCAGATTTTCAAGACCTGGATCGTCAAATTCTGATCATACTGAATCACCTTCAAAATCTCATCGATCGAAGTCGATGGATCGCTCAACAAGCTGATCAGTCTGACCGTTGTGGCAGGTAGAACTCGTAAATTTTGTATATTGTCGACGACATCGATTAATTCCGCTTTCATAGCTCGTATTCTCCTGCTTTGGTTTTGATCGTGACTTTACCTGTGGAAATTTCCAGTTTCATCGTTCGACCCTCGAAACCCCCAATATCTTCTTTTTCAATAATGACATTGTTACGCCATAAAATCTTTCGAAGGGCCAGATGATTGCGCTTCCCAATATTAAAAATTCCTTTCGCATCCATCAATTGGGCCGCACCGGCTACCTTGACCACAATTCGTTTTTTATCGGCTCCGAGCATATAAGCCTTCTTGAAAAGCAATGGAATGCCCAGATCTGCGAACATACAGGGATTATGCTGGGCCTTATCTGGAGAAATCGTCGATTCAGGAAGCATATAGTGCAACAAACCGCCCACCCCGGCTACAGGGTCCCATATCGTCAGGCCGATACAACTGCCCAGTGAATAGGTAATCAGCAAATTCCCCGGATCCTTGCTGACCGCCATGTCGGCGATATCGACAACTATTGTTTTAAGTGCGAGTGTTTCCATAAAAATTCATTCTCCCGACCTGTTCCCTGATCTCCTATCGACAACATAACGGACTCACTTAAAATGACAATCCAGACCCATGTGCATTGACTGTTCTTATAGATAATTTTTTCGGCGAAATATCCTTCGGCTTTTTCTCAAAGGCTGAATTTTTCATCATTCTCGATATCGCGATTTCATTAAACTTTTTTTATTAAAGTTGCTTGGTATTTGTCCGATATGTTTTGCAGGAGTCGATTGAAACGGTTGAAAACAATTATTAACCTGTGAGGTTCACGATGGATGTCAAATGCATTAATCCTTTTATGGCAGCAATCAAGAACGTCTTTAAGACGATGTTGAATTTGGATATTCAGTTTGGTAAACCACAGATCAAAACCCAGGAAGCCATATCGCATGACGTCTCAGGAATCATCGGTCTTTCGGGGGAGGTCGTCGGTGCCGTCATCGTCAGTTTTCCCAAATTCTCCGCAATCAGAATTGCCAGTACTTTCGCAGGGGTCAGTCTCAGCGACACCGATGACGATTTCGCCGACGCCATTGGTGAACTGGCCAACATGATTGCCGGAAATGCCAAAAAAGACCTTGATGGTCTGAATATCATGATTTCAACGCCTTCCGTCGTCATCGGATCGGGCCATGAAGTCAAAAATAGTAAAGCCGTTCCCAGATTGATTATCCCCTGTAGCTGTGTCATGGGGTCATTCGTCGTGGAAGTCGGAATGAAAAAGGTATGCCGACCTGCATCAGAGGTTGTCGAAAAAACAACGGAGTTAACCATATGAAAATCATGTTAGTTGATGATTCAAGGACCATTCGAAACATCGAAAAAAA
>JAAZAW010000187.1 GCA_012514125.1 Phycisphaerae bacterium
AGATCGCCGCGAGCTTAGGTTTTTCCGACCCCTTCTATTTTTCACGCCTGTTCAAAAAATACAAAGGCCTCCCTCCCAGTCGGTTTCGTAAATAACACACTTTTGATTGAATAAGGTCGTCGATCAAAATACCAAAACCGTATTACTGCCTGATCGCCCCGATCACCGTAACAATCCACTTGATCTGACTCTTCCACACAACAATAGGCTCATAAGCTGCATTATGAGACTTCAAAGAAATATGCGCGCTTTCCTGAAAATACAACTTGCACACCGCACCAACCCGAGAATCCAACTCTGCCAGCACCGTCGCACCATCTTTCACCACCGCGCCCGTGTCCGCAATAACATAATCCCCTTCCTTCAACACCGGCTCCATACTGTCCCCCGTAAGTTTCACAGCGAATAATTCCCCCGCCGCCTCGTATTCGCCCGTGACCACAAAACTATCCACACTCAACTCACCCATCGTCACAGGCTCGCACAGCTCGATAATTTCCAAAAAACCCTCCGGAAGGTCTTTTCCGGATTTCAATACATCGACCGCATCATTGTGTTTAACCGCATCAGCGCTCAAGTGCGACACCTTCGATGCCAGCGTCGCCAGCAAAGCGGCGTCCTGCCCCACCCAGGGCGCAGGTTCGCCCGCTGCGACCCTGCCCAAAATGGGAATAACCCGCGTATCCGGAGGAATAAACGCCCCTATGTCCTTACCGGACAAAGAATTAGAATCACCATGAGTCGAAAGCAGATTCATCAAAGCTGTAACCGCTTGTTTCGCCTTGGGTTGCGACGAAATAATCTTTTCCATACGCACCAGGATTTCCGAAAGCTCCGGATCGGAGCAACGAGGAATCGGCAAGGCCCCCTGCCCCGTCATCAGCCAGTTCAGGTCACATCCCGTTATTTCCGAAACCTTTACCAGAACATCGGAAGGCGGAACCCGGTCTGCTTCATAATTAACATACGTGCTTAAAGGCAGCCCCAGAGCGTCGGCAAATTTCCGTTTCCCCCGCGAACCGAAATGTTTTTCCCGAAGAAATCTCAGACGACTGCAAATCCCCGACACTTTTTCACTGTCCTGAGAAGGAAATTGATTCGTCACGATTGTTGCTCCTGATACGATTTTTTATTCAAAAAGTTACACAAAACGGAAATTTTTGTTGACAAATTACACGTTTGTGTAATATTATCAACACATAGAAACTACACAAACATGTAACTTAACGGCTATTTTAACACATTTGTGTAACATTTCAAGACAAATAGCCAAGGCGATGAAATCGTAAATATAATTTAGATTTACAATAAATTATTTTCAAAAGTGGGGTAAAAATGTCAGGTAGAGGAAAAGCGTTTACGGATTTGAACCATTTGCGGGACCATCTTGCGCGAAAACGAAATCATGGGGACAAAAAAGACAATGAATTACTGACAGAATTAATGAAAAATATTCAATCTCAATTGATGCTTTTTGAATGGCAGGATTTGCTTTTACACGAACAAAAAACGCTGGTCAGGCAACTCGAAAGAAGTCGAGGAGTAAAAAGCTGAAGTTTTCCCTGTGACGATTAGTTTACATACCTTCCGGGGTACAGGATGGTGTGCTGTCGAGCCGAAGGATTTGAATGGCTCAGGATGCAGCCGGATTCTTTTTTTCCACGTCCGGAGCCGTTGTTACCCTGCCTCTTGTTGCACTATTCTTTGTTCATCGTTTCACCTACCCCTCTTTTTGCAGTTCCCAACTTTTAACTTCGAACTTCTAACTTTCAACCTTCTTCATCATCCAATTTCTTCATAAAAATGGAGGCTGGTCTTTGCTCGAAAGATGTGTTAAGATTGCGAAGGAGAATTTGTTTTTTTAGAAAAAAGTGAGACCTGATCATGTCAGGAGAAGCGAAACTTTTTCGCTGTATAAAGTCGGGTAAAATCGTAAGGTTTACTCCGCCATGGAGCAACCCACTCGAAGCCATAGAACAATGGGCCAGAAGTAAACCCGGCAAAACGGCCGTTGCCGGTCTGATCAATGGGAACCGCTGGATTCAGCGGACCTATTGTCAGTTGCTGCGCCGAGTTCTGACGATCACGAAGGCCTTGCGTGATCTGCCGCCTGACCGTCTGGCGGTTGCGTGCGGTGTTCACGCATCGCTTTATGAGGCGATCATCTCAGCCCTTACCGCCGGCAGAGAATTTATTCCAATCGATTTTCTGCGAAAGCCCTTCGATCTTCAGATGTACAAGTTCACCGACTCCCAAGCCACCGCTGTTATTATTCCCTCGATGGATGAAATGCCCGACGATCTAGTCAAGCCGATCCATCAGCTTCGCATGAAAAAACCTCATCTGAAATTCTGGTCGCTTGGCGATAATCCCATGGCCCAGGTGAACCTGCTGGCGGAGGTCAACGACGGTTTGAAACTTTGTGAACTTTCGTATCCGCATGAAAACTGGTATGAACCTTCCGCTCTGATTTATTCCTCCGGACGCCACGGTTTGCCGAAGGGATATTTTTATCATTCGTACGCCCTGGCGGCCAATATCCTTTCCGTTTCGGATTGGCTTAAGCTCAATCAGCGGACACGATTTTTACTTACCGCCGAGATGGATTGCTGCAACGGCATTATTCCGATGCTTGCGACGACGGCATCGGGGGGAACCGTCATTTTACATCCCGATATCGACGCGGAAAACTTCTGGTCCGTCGTCCAGGAAACCGATGCGGACCTGATACGCACACAACCGCAGATGATTGAAGCCCTGCTGCAGAATCTAGATAAATTCACCAGCATCAACCGCAGTAATCTCAAATACATCATCACCGGATCAGGATATCTTCCCCGACAGATCGGCCTGAGGTTTTTTGAGACGTTTGACGTGCCGATTTTGCAATGCTATGGAACCGCCGACACGGGCGGTTATGTATTGGGCATGGCTCCGGGGCTTTCGTGGCGGGAATATGAACTGGCCCTTCGGGACAACCTCGTCGGGCAGGAACTGCCGATGTGCAACGCAAAACTTTCCAACGAGTCCGGGGCAAACCAGCGAAATTCTTTCGATACCAACGAAGGGATTCTTTACGTTCGCGGGCATGGGGTATCGTGCGGTTTCTGGACCGGTAGCGAGATCGAACACTGGAACGATGCGTGGCTTGGTACCTCCGACATGGCCGTCAATACCACCTGGCCCGATCAGGACAACTATCAGATTCGCGGCAGGCTCGAAGACACTCTGCTGATCGGGAATCAACGTTTCTGGCCCGCCTATATCGAACGCTCGATCCTGGATACTTTTTCGTTCATCAGCGATTGCATCGCCTTTGCCCTTCCCGACCGGACGGGGCAAAATGTTCTTCATATTGTTGTCGTCGTTCCATCAACCCTTCCGAGTTATCGCCGATCCGAACTCCTGTCGCTCATGCAGGCGCGATTCCACGCCGGTGGTGTACCCGGATTGACGGAAAAATCAACGCCGCAGGAAATTATTATTTTTGACGAAGACCAGATTCCCCGGCGATATGACGGTCATGCGGATCGGGCGATACTCCATCAGACGATCCTTCAGCAAATGCTCGAACAGGAATCGACCGCATCATAATGGATACCATTTTATTAATTATCGCAGGTTTTTTTTCGGGACTGTTCGGCGGATTGATGGGAATCGGGGGCAGTGTAATCTTGCTTCCGGCGTTGGCGATTCTTTTTTCCAGTCGTCACGCTCCCGACCAGCAACACGTCTATCAGGCCGCCGCGATGATCATGAACTTTTTTGTCGCACTGCCTTCTGCAATCGCTCATCATCGAAAAAAGAACCTCACCTGGCCGATTCTCAAATGGTTGATTCCCGCAGGGATTGTCGGCATTTTTTTTGGGGTGACGTTCTCGAACCTTTCGTTTTTCCAGGGCGAAGGGGCGCTTTATCTTCGAAAAATGCTCGGGCTTTTTTTGTTCTATGTTCTGGGTTTCAATCTTTACCGGCTTTTCGCCAAAAGCCGATACGCCGAACTCTCTGAAAGTTCGATCAAAGCCATCAACCCGGTCCGGGTAACGGCCGGTGTGGGATTACCCATGGGATTTCTGGCCGGACTTCTGGGCGTCGGCGGCGGTATCTTGTGCGTGCCGCTCCAGCAAATGCTGCTCAGGATTCCTCTGCCCAAAGCGATTGCTAATTCTTCCGCCGCCATTTTGGTGATTACGCTTTTTGGCGCTATTTATAAAAACGTGACTCTTCCCGAAAATATTGGTGGTATGACCCAAAGCCTTCGCCTGGCGATTCTGATCATTCCACCGAGTTTCATTGGCGGATATCTGGGCGCCAGACTGGTTTACATCCTGCCGAGGGTGATCTTGCGCATCATTTTTATTTTGCTCATGCTCTACGGCGGATTGCGGTTGATCCTGGGATAGTCCGCTGTAAAACCGATCACAAGTCCATGGTTCATTTAATATAAATATTCAGATTCTTTTCTTTTTTCGATATGGACAGGTTAAAATAAAGTAGTGTTCTGTTGAAAAACATTGGTTTATACAGACCCTGTACCTGTAATTGTCGAGCCTGCGGTCCGGAACTATGGCAACCCATATTAAATCAAGAGCGTATAAGATAACAAAGCAAAGGCGCAGACCATACTGCGACTTGAGAAATTTTCATCGCCGAATACGCCTCCAATTTGTTAAATATTATTTCATTTAACACCGATTTATATTATAAAATAGATGTGCCTGAGAAAAACACCCTGGTATCAAGGGAACGGGTTTTCAATGCGGCAAAAACGCCTGAAACAAGCCGAACACCTTGCGACATCGACAGTTACGATACTATTAATAACAATTGATTTTATATGGTTGAAGTAGAATATGAATCCAACAAACAAGTTAATTCTTCATCGTCCGGCCTGCCTCCTTCTGACGGGTGTTTTTATCCTCATTCTTGTCGCCCTTTCCCCTGCGAATACGACATCAAACAACGAAAAGGGAAAAAACATCCAGGCCTATATTAAAATCCTGAAAACTCCCACTAATCCACTTGAAACAAGAAAAATGATCGCCGGCTTTCTGCTCGACGCCAACACCCCCGATGCTCATGACCACCTCCTGAAAATCCTTTCCGACCCCACGGATACTCAGGCCCGTCTGGCGGTCATCGATGCCATTTCAGACCGCGACACCCCACCGGAAATTTTCATTGAACCCCTGATGAACATCCTCCTGGGCACCGATCCGGAGTTACAGTCCGCCGCGGCAGGCGCCCTGAGCCGATTTAGAAACAAAGACCTCAATCTTACCGATAAGCTCATCCAGATCGCCTCCGATCCCAAAAGGCTGGCTGCCCAGCGGATTCCCGCCATCGAAGCCCTGGGTAAGATCCGAACCAAAGAAACCGTCGGCGCGATCCTGGCCATCATGGAAAAAGCTCCCGAGAACAAAAACGATCAAAGCGAAATTGAATCCGCCTGCGCCAAAAGTCTTCGCGAACTCACCCGCGTCGATCTGGGGATCAACCTTTCCGCCTGGAAACTCTGGTGGGAACAAAATGAAAACAAAACCACAGAACAATGGCTCGAAAGCCAACTGGACGTCATTATCAACGAAAATCGAGAGCTTAAAAAACGCTACGAACAAACCGAAAACAAACTCATCGAAACCCTGGGACAACTCTACAGAGTCAATTCCACCAGCGAAACAGACCGTAACAAGGTTCTGCTCTCTTATCTTGCCGGACCACTCCCCGCTGAAAGACGAGCGGGATTACAAATCCTCATGACTCTTATTTCTCCCAAACAACAAGTCGCCCCCGAACTACAGCGAGCCGTACGCGACCTCATCGACGATCCCGACCCCTCCGTCAGGGCCGAATGCGCCAAAGCGCTCGCCGCAAGTAACGATCGACAAGCCGTCGATTCCGTCTGGAAACAAATGGAAGCCGAAACCGACCCCGCCGTCAAACAGGTCCTTCTCCTGGCCATCGGGCAACTCGGCGACAAAACCTTCCTCCAGAAACTCATCCAGCATCTGAATTCTCCGCTGGAAACCACAAGCACCGGCTCCGCAAAAGCCATCGCCAAAATCTTCCAGAATCAGAAAGACCTCCCCCCCGACCTTAAGGACCTTACCATTCAGAGTCTTATCACCCGATACCAGCAAATCAACGACGATCAGCCCGCTTTCAAGCAGGGACTGCTCGCCACCATGACCGACGAATACGTCGCCGATATCCGTTTTCTCCAAATCTTTAAAAACGAACTTGCTTCACCCAATCCTGAAATCCGGCGTTTCGCCGCCAGGGGAATCGCCTCGCTCCGGGATGAAAAATTGGCAACCCTGCTCATTGACCAACTCAACGATGCGGAACCTGCCGTTCGGGCGGAGCTTGCCACCGGAATCGCGTCCCTCACTTCCGATCCCAAAGCCGTCGAAGCGCTTCTGACTCGAATTAATACCGGCGGAGAAAAAGACACCCAGGTTCGACAAATCACCTGGAACGCCATCCTCCTGATGATCAAACGATGGACCATCGACCAGCAGATCGAATGGGCCGATAAGCGTACATCGCCGACCCACACCATCACTCCCGAACAACTCGCAAGCCTGACCGACCTGATCCTTAACCAGGTCACCGATCAAGCCCCCACCTGGCCGGCAGATCGGAAAATTTCCGTGATGGTCCACTGCGGCAGTTTTCTCCTCAAAACACCCAGAGACGAAGACGCCCCCAAATATTTCCGGCAAGCGATTTCCGCTTCCAGACAACTCTCCACCGACAAATCGCTCAAGCTTGCCGATGATATCCTCAATACACTCCTTGCGTCCACCACCTCCGACGTCATCATCGTCCAGTATCTCGACAGCCTTAAAAATCTGCTGGATCAAAAGCAACTTGAGATCATTATCACGCATTTCGCCGATTGGGCGTCGCAACCCATTAACAAGCCCATCGCAAATGCCGTTGTGCAAGACCTTTCACCGGAGTTTCTTGCCGGATTACCGGAAAAATTACAATTCCAATTAAAACAATTGACGCAAGGGGCCGCCACGGCAACAAAACCCGCTACCCCAACGACGGCGGAATCCGCATCTTATTAAACATCATCATAATACCTTTCACAACTTTGGAGATTAACATGGCCCGAAAGTATTATCTGGGAATTGACCTTGGTGGAACCAATATCAAAACCGGTGTCGTCGATGATGACGCCAAACTCCTGAGCAAATACTCCACACCGACCTGCGTCGAGGGAAACCACTCCGACACCATCCTCAAACGAATGGGCCAAGCCGGTGAAATCGTCATCGAACAGGCTGGGATCACCGTGGACGACATCGCCGCCATCGGTGTCGGATCGCCCGGTGTACTCAACCACAAGGAAGGATTCATCCTCGCACAACCTAATATCCAGGGATGGAAAAACGTCCCCGTTCGAGACATCATCAGCCGATATTTCAAAAATAAACTCACCACCCTCGAAAACGACGCTAACGTCGCCGCCTGGGGCGAATTTTGGGCCGGTGTCGGCAAGGGAACCAATTCTCTCGTCCTGCTCACACTCGGAACGGGCGTCGGCGGCGGAATCGTCTACGGCGGGCGATTCATCCGAGGCTACCGCGACAATGCCGCCGAACTTGGACATATCATCGTCGAACCCGGCGGCCGACGCTGCAATTGTGGACAATTGGGCTGCCTCGAAGCTTACGCCTCTGCCACAAACTCCGCTAAAATCGCCACCGAACAAATACGTGCCGGGCGTCCCACCTCCATGAAAGCCGTACTCGAAGAAAAAGGCGCCATCACCACCGAAACCATTCTCACGCATATGCTTTCAGGAGACGCCCTCGCCAAAGAACTCTGGCTTCAAACCTGCCGGTACATCGCCCTGGGCTGCCTGACCCTCAACCACACCATCAATGCTGAAATCATCGCCCTGGCCGGCGGAATGGTCGGCGCCGGCGACCATCTGCTCAATCCTGTTCGACAATTCTATCACGAGTTGCAGGGCCATGTATTCAATAACGTCTGCTCCAACATTGTTCTGGCCAAACTGGGCAACGACGCCGGTTTCGTTGGCGCTGCCGGTGCCGCAAAACTCAGACTGGAAGCAGGTGAATGGTAATCGCACTCCCACAAAACTTCGATGATCGCCCAAAAAGATGCGACCGTAAAGGAACATGTTTCCTGTAATCTGCAACGCCGTCGCGTCCTTCAACATTCAACAAAACCGACTCCGGATCGACGCTTTCCATCATCGTCCGGCGTGACAGACGATGTCGTAAGGTCCCCCCTTGTCGTCGCGATGATTTGCATAAAGAATTCGTTGAAAAAATAAACAAAATATTTGATCGCAACTAACCTCCCGCCTAGTATTTCAGGTCAGGGATTACAAAATTTTCGCTGTTCGGATCATTCGGGGTGTCCCTTAAAAAATAGCGTTTAAAAGCCATTCCGAATCATCCGGTCAAAACAAAAATTTTGAACAATGAACAAATGAAAAAGGATCGTGTATTTATGTTGACACAAGCTTTAAATACTGTTAAAACATGCTTTAATAAGAATGATATTTGTTCGGGGAAAGAAGCTTGTGTGCCGAAAGTTTTCTCTAGTTTTTTGTTTTTACGGCAAAAAATAAACAGACTATAATGTTATTTGGGTGTCGGGACGCACGTCCGGTGGAGGCATGGGTATGAAGGTTTTAATGTTGGGCTGGGAATTTCCACCTTTTATCAGCGGGGGTCTGGGAACCGCCTGCTACGGACTCACTAAAGCCATGAGTGAGTTGGGTGTCGAGGTTATTTTCGTTTTACCCAAGCCCGTGCAAAGTGAATTCGCGACTCACGTAAAAATGGTCGCCCCCAAACCGGGATCGCGATATGATGTTCCC
>JAAZAW010000188.1 GCA_012514125.1 Phycisphaerae bacterium
GAGATCAATGCAACGAAAATGCCATGCACCGGCAAAAAAGTAAACTTTTTTTATTGAAGGAGCTCACATGAAAAAAACTCAAATTCTCGCACTTACCGCCATGGCTTGCTGCATAGGAGCTTCGGGTTGTGGATTCGGTTCCGCACTGGGTTCTGCCGTTCTGAGCGGCGGACTTTCAGTCGTCGCCTCGGTGCTTTCCTCTTTGATTGCAGGCTTGATTCCAACCCCTTAATTCCATCGAACAAAAAACGAATCTCTTATCAATAAAACAGGCCGCCGAGTTTAACTCGACGGCCTGTCATCATTTTCTAAACTCAATTTACAAAGCCTGACCGAATCCTTTAAAATTCGTCGTCATACTCGTCGTCGGTTTCCAAAAAACCATCTTCGGTTTCCGAAGGAATTTTCGCACCGTCGACAAAGCCCAGTAACTTCCTGGCACGAACAGGGTGTTGAAGTTTCTTCAAGGCCTTGGCTTCAACCTGCCGGACTCGCTCGCGAGTCACTTTGAAAATCTTGCCCACTTCTTCAAGCGTATAGGTATAGCCATCACCGATACCGTATCGCAACTTGATAATCTCACGCTCGCGATACGTTAAGGTCTTGAGAACCGCTTCGATCTTGTCTTTCAACATCTCCTGCGTCGCCGAAACCACCGGTGATTCTGCCGTCTCGTCTTCAATGAAATCACCGAAATAGCTGTCTTCGCTGTCCCCGACCGGACGGTCCAGGCTGATCGGATGACGGGAAATCTTCATCACCCGGCGCGCTTCCACCACCGGCATACGGGCTTCCTTGGCGATTTCTTCCACCGTCGGTTCGCGACCCTGCTCTTGAAGCAGTTTCTTCGCAATATTGCGAAGCCTCGACATCGTCTCGATCATATGCACCGGAATACGAATCGTCCGGGCATGATCGGCAATGGCGCGGGTGATCGCCTGACGGATCCACCACGTCGCATACGTGCTGAACTTGTAGCCGCGACGGTATTCATACTTGTCTACCGCTCGCATCAAACCGGTATTGCCTTCCTGGATAATATCCAGAAAACTCAATCCACGGTTCCGATACTTCTTGGCGATGGATACAACCAAACGCAGGTTTCCACCGGAAAGTTTCTGCTTGGCTGCCTCATACTCCAGATACACACGCTTGATCTGTTCGACCCGCAATCGCGTCTGATCGGCATCCTCCAGAACCAGCGACATCATACCGCTCAATTCCTCTTTCATCGCCTCGATGTCTTCAGGGAGAAGTTCCTTCTCGTTGGCGCCTTGACTGATTCGCTTTTTAAGCTCGACCATTTTATTGGACAGGTTTTCCAGCTTCTTCATGATCGGAACAACCTTGCTGGTCCGCAGCGAAAGCTCTTCAAGCAAAGTCACCGCTTTTCGTCGTCGCTGATTGATCCGCTTCATCACCTGTTCGATCTGAGATTCCGATTTCACTCGTCCCGTGTTGAGTTGATCCCATTCCCGGGAATTCATATCAAGCAGCAGACGCGATGTCTTTAAATTTTCCGGCAGTCGCTTGTTGATCGAATCCTTGCCCAGCGTTTCCGCGCTCGAAGTCTTCATCGTTCGATCGAACGGCAGATCACCGCTTTCGACCTGCTGCAAAATCTTGATCGCCTGAGAAATACAATAATCATTTTCCAGCACACGACGGCGAAAAGCCATCCGTGTCAGTTCAATCTTCTTCGCCAGGCGAATCTCCTCGTCCCGAGTCAGCAAAGGGATTTCGCCCATCTGTGTCAAGTACATCCGAACCGGGTCGTCAATTCTGCGAGTGGACGCTTCCGCTAATTCCTCCTCCAGATTGAATTCCTCTTCGACACCTTCTTCCATTCCCTCAAGCTGCATTTCCTCTGGCAACGGCGAGTCGGTCTGCTCGAGCCTTTCGCCCCGCATCCGATAATTGGCTTCCTCTTCGTCAACAAGGTCGATGCCGATCTCATCAAGGTTGATGAGCAATGCGTCAAGCTTTTCCGGGCTTGCGTCAATCAACGAATCGTTAATCTCCTCATAGGTCAGATACCCACGATCATGTCCCTTCGAAATCAGATCTTCGAGAATCCGATCTTTCGCAGACTCCTTGTTACCTTCCGTTTTAGCCATAAACCTTCTCCTAAAAACGACTATTCCTTTGTTGCCGGGGCGAGTGGCGTTCTCGCGCCTGTAATTCAATCCGCAAAATTTCGAAAGATCCGCTTCGCCGAAAATTTCACGCGCACCGGTGACCCGCGCATCAATAGCGAAACTTGCACACCAACCTTTTCGCACCTCACGCAAATCGGTTGCCGTGCTTCCTTTCATACACCACTCATCTCATTCTTTAAAACTGTCTCTTCCTATAAGTATACAATACAAACCAAATATCAAGTTTATCCGCATCCTAATCCCGTAGCCCGCAGCCTGTAGTCCGTAGCCTGCCCCTCTTCACTCCATCAACGCGCCCGGAATCCGTCGAACCGATTGCTTTAAATTCTCAAATAACATCTGCAACTGCTGGTCCGCCTCATCTGCCGATTTCGTTGAACTGATACTCGCCGCAATTCTCGCCGCTTTCGCCTCGCGATGAAAATCACTCAGGCATCGCATCGCATCTTCAAGGTTCTGTGCAAAATTTCCCTTTCGCAAACCCTCTTTATAAAACTGTGTAATTATATCCGTCAAAATCGGCTCTTCCACCACACCCAAAAGCTCCGATAGACTAAATTCACCTAACTGCTTGTAACAGAACCATAGATGATCGGCGATTTTTCGATAAATTTCAGGCTCGAAATCCTCCGGTCTGAGCTTCTCCTCGATACCCGACAAATATCCAGGCTCGCAAATCAAAACCTCCAGAATTTCCTTAAATGCACTCTGCGCAGGCGTTTCCGGCACTGGAACCATCTCCGTCACGGTCGCTTTCCGCTCAGCCCCCGGCGTATTGGGAAATTTCCGACGATATTTCTGCAACATGCGATGAATCTGCTCCGCAGGAACGCTCAGCATCGACCCCAATCGACTGATTAACATGCCTTTTTGAATCACATCCACTCGGCCATAAGGATCGCAGCCCGCAAGAGTTGTAAGCAAATCGTCAATTGCGGCCCGCTTCTCGCTGTCGTTGCCGATGTTATATTTGCGCTGAAGCTCACGCCATTTATACTCCAACGCCCCCACCGCCGAATCGATCACCGCCTGCATCGCCCATGCCCCCTCGCTTATCACCAAATCGCACGGATCCTTGCCTGACGTAACCGTGGAAAGCTTCACATCCGCTCCAAGCGACAGAAAAACATTCAATGCCCGATCCGCCGCCTTTTGACCGGCCTGGTCGGCATCGAAAATCAAAACGATCTCTTCCGCATATCGCCGTAATATCTGAACATGCTGCTCCGTGAGCGCCGTCCCCAGCGTCGCCACCACATTTTCAATCCCCACCTGAAAAGGAGCCAGACAGTCGGTATACCCCTCCACCACAACCACCTGCTTTTTCCGCATAATCGCCTCGCGGGCAAAATACAACCCGAAGAGATTCCGCTGTTTCTGAAACACAGGTGTCTCGGATGTATTCAAATATTTAGGTTGATCGTCGCCCAGGGTCCGCCCGCCAAAACCCACCACCGAACCGGTCGCATCAAAAATCGGAAAAAGCAGCCGTCCGCGGAAAAGATCCTTAGGCGCCCCATACTTACTACTTATTAACCCTGCTGTTTCCAACAATTTAGGAAGGATTCTCTTTTTACCTGCCGCTTCAAGTAACGCGGTTCCCGACGATGGAGCAAACCCCAGTTTGAACTTTTTGCAAATTTCCGGAGTCAATCCGCGTCTTTCCAGATAATTCCGCCCCTCCGCCCCTAGCGGGGAATCCCACAAAATGGAGCTGTAATAATCGCAGGCCCAATGATTGGCTTTGAGGATGTCGATTTTCGAAATTCCCTGTCCACTGCCCTGTCGCCCGGAGCGCTTTTCCGGCAGGGTAACACCGCCGCGACGAGCCAAAAACTCAATCGCTTCCTTAAAATCGACTTTGAGAATATTCTGAACGAATTTAATGACATCGCCCCCGGCCCCGCAACCAAAACATTTATAAAATTGTTTATCAGGACTTACACTGAAACTGGGGGTTTTTTCGTGATGAAACGGGCAAAGACCCTGAAAGTTTTTCCCCGCTCTTTTGAGCGTGACATGCTCACCTACCACATCCACGATGTCGTTGGCGTTCTGAACCATTTGAATTATTTGAAAAAACTCTTGTCCGCTCAACTTACGGGCTTTCCTGTAAAAAGAGGCTGAGCGTCAATAGAAAATATCTCATGACTCAGCAATGATTAATAAGATTTAACATTGTGGCAAAGGCAGGCGTACTGCGTTACCATTTAAATATACCACACGATTTCAGGTCGGTCAAATTTATGGGGCCTTTTTCGAACAAATATCTATAAATTTTTTGTAAAAAATTCACTTTTCAGCACTGAAAAAAGTATTTTCACAATTTCAGCTAAAGTCATACCTGATTATTACCGTTATTCGTCCCAATTATCTCGGAAATCAGATAATCAGGTCGCCGCCGCGATTGGGTATAGAGTCTCGCGATGTAAAACCCTGCAATCGCGATAGCGGCCAGGACCAGTGCCGACGAAAAAGTCACCATGGAGTACACCGGAGCAGAAAAAATCAGGAAAAGACCACTCAGCAGAAACAATCCCCCTGCCGCCACAGCGACAGCCAGCACCGGCGCAGCGCCCGAAGCGGCGAAACCATCGAAAGCTAACTTCAGCATTCGCTTCCAGTTATATTTACTTTTCCCGAAAACCCGGGATGGGCGATGATATGCAAAACCGATTTGTTTCAAACCGACCCACGACCAGATTTCCCGATTGAGCCGTGCGGTCTCGTCGGCTTGAAGGAATAAAGATCGGGCCTTGGCGGAAACCAGACGAAAATCACCCGCATCGAGCGGAATCGAATACGGCGAAAAAATATTAAGCAGACGATAAAAGAGCTTGGCTGTCATTTTTTTCATCGCGGTTTCACCCTGGCGACTTTCGCGGACACCGTAAACCACATCATACCCCTGCTTCGCCAGGGACATCATGCGATCGACGAGTTCTGGAGGGTCTTGTAAGTCCGAATCCAAAATGAGGTTATAATCAGCCTTTGAACGGGTCAGCCCTGCGACAATGGCGACCTGATGCCCGAAATTTCGGGAAAATCGCAACAATTTGATGCGTAAATCTTTTTCAGCCTGAGTTTTAAGGATTTGCCAGGTGTCGTCGTCCGAGCCGTCGTCGATAAAAATAATGCTCCCATGTAAGCCCAATTTGTCGAACACCGCAAGCAACCGTTCGCAGGTTTTGCCGATGCCTTCCGCTTCGTTATAAGCAGGAACGATAAAATCAATTGTTTCGCAATCGGGCATGTTGACCCCGGCTTTTAAATCGGTTATTTTTAAACCCTGACAACTCTACGGTATAATATTAATGAATAGGGTTTTCATTTGAAAAAATACACGTTTAAGACCGATATCATAAGATAAGATATAACCTTACGCAAGCAGATAGGCGGTACATGATGCTCAATATTCAGAAATTACAGGTTTTAACGGGGCTGGTGATCATATCACTGGCCAACGTCGGATGGGGACAGGTTTCCAGCGGCCTTCGCAGCCGAAGTTCAAATTCCTCACTGAACACCATCGGCAGTTTGCGAACGTTTTATGGCAGCGGGATCAGTAACCTAAACAGTTACGGCGGAAAGTTTAGTGCCAAGCAGACTCCCAACAGCAGCCTGCTCCAACCTTCCGGAAGTTACGGGGGATCAAACACGCTGGGTAAACCTCGCGGACTGAACTTTGGGGGCGGAATTGGTTTATCGCCTTTGAATCGCGGCGGTCTCGGCGGACAGGCATCGACACATACTTCAAACATATTCAACAATCCAAGATTCAGCGGTGGAGCAAGCTACTGGAATCTTTCAAACGAATCCGTTCTGGGCGATCTTCAATCGGAATCGGTTATTTTGCTTCCCATGACCTCTCAGGAGGTTTCTCAGCAGCAATGGCAGGTGTCGGCGGAGCAGGCCATCAAACCGTTTGACGACAAAAAATTACATAAACCCGCCCCCAGGGTCCAACAGGAATCCTCGTCGGAAAATATCGAAGGCGTTTCGGAACCGATGTTCATCCCTGCCGGCGCAGAAAGCGTTAAAATAATCGACGATTCGGGCAGACTTTATGTAGCCCAGCAACTGTCGATGGCGAGAGGCTTTACCCGTCGAGGACAGTACGATCAGGCGATCAACAGCTATCAAGCGGCGCGAACGGTAGATTCCACCAACACCAATGCCCTGATTGGAACGATTTTCTGCCACATCATGACGAATAAATTGCTGGCGGGCGGGTTGAACGTGTTGGCGTTATCGAATCAAGACCCTGATTTCTGGCAAGGAACACCTGATTTTGCCGCGGCGCTGGGGATATCCGAATCTCAGGTTCACCAGGCGATTTCAAGTATCGAGCCTGAGATCGAAAAATATATGGATATTTATCGCGCTCAGGACAGTAAAGAAGTCGCGGAGAACATTCGGCTGGTGTATTTATCGAAAATGTTCCTGTCATGGCTTAAGGGGGATCCACATGGTATGACAATCCATATCGAAGCAGCGGCACAGGCGACACCGCTGGATGCGGAAGTGCAACGGCTCTGTCGGGGAATCGCCGGATGCGAACAGCAACAGGACATCAAGTTTGTGCCGATCAAACCACTGGAATGAAAATAGGCTACAGGCTGCGGGCTATGGGCTACGGAAAGAGAGGAACATCGAACGTATAACTTCTGCCGGATATTGTTGGGATGAATAATCTGCGTCGAAAAGAATTTCCCTGGGCGATGATGTTTCTTGCTCCGAGCATTGCGGGGGTTATTGCCTTTGTCATATTTCCGGTGTTTTTTGCATTGGCAATGGCTTTTACAAATTGGGATTTGACGCATCGGGAACCTCTGGCGTTTATCGGGTTGGATAATTTTAGACGTCTGCTCTGGGGCGATGAATCGCCGCGGTTCTGGAAAAGTGCGATCAATACATTGTATCTGGCGATGGGGGTTCCTGTTTCAATCGCGGGTTCGCTGATGCTGGCGTTGATGCTGGCTGGGCCTGTCGGCGGATCTAATGGCCATGCGCGGGCCGGACGAAAGGTGATGCTTGGAGCGTGCGGACTGGGGTTTGCGGGCGTTGTGATTCTGCTGATGCGTGGATGGACCGATGCTGCCTTCCTGGCAGGTCTTTTTTTTACGATCTGTGTTGCGGGCGCCGCGATTGGAAGCGTCTTTTTTCGCACGCTATTTTATCTGCCCTATTTCACATCCGGTGTAGCGCTTTTTATTCTCTGGAAACATTTATATCACCCCGATATCGGTCCGATTAATGCCGGATTGAGTTTTTTGATCGAACATATTCAGGCGATTATTCCGGGCATATCGGCGGCAAAGGTCGAACTGCCGAAATGGCTTTCGAGTGTCAATAATCTCTGGGGAATGGCTCCCGAAACGATGAGTCCGTCGAAACAATTTTTCGGACTGGGAGCACGCGACGCGATTTTGATCATGGGCATCTGGTGCACGATCGGCGGAAACAACATGCTCCTGTTTTTAGCGGGCCTGGGAAACGTCCCCAAAACCCTTTATGAGTCGGCCGCCATCGACGGCGCGGGACGATGGGCGACTTTTCGTGAAGTGACCTGGCCTCACCTGGCGCCGACCACTTTTTTCATCCTGATCATCAGCGCCATGGCTTGTTTTCAGGGCGGTTTCGAGCAGGCCCGCGTCATGACACAAGGCGGACCGGCAGGAACGACCGTTACCCTTGGATATCAGCTTTATATCGTCGGCTTTGAAGAGTTTCGACTGGGATTGGCATCGGCGATCTCGTGGATTATTTTCCTGATCACACTGATTTTCACACTGGCAGGCTGGCGATTCGGAAACCGGTACTTCGACGGAGAAATCGAATCATGACGGCCCGCGAGTCTTATTTTAATCCATCGTCTCGTTCGACGGCGAAGTCGCTGATTCGGCTTATTGTATTAGCATTGATCGCGATGGTCATGGGACTGCCGTTTTTCTGGATGGTGCTTACATCGCTCAAGCCCTTCGCAGAGGCAGAGCAAACGCATCTGATCCCCAAACAACTTCAACGGGACAATTACAGCGTTGTGCTGAACCTCAAATCGCCCCGGGAACCCGGACAAGACAAGCTGAATATTCATTTTGGCCGATGGTATTTCAACAGCATCTTCATCGCGTCCTGGGTAACGCTGCTTCAATTGATCACCAGCGCCATGGCGGCGTACGCCTTCAGCAGACTTCACTGGCCCGGCCGAGACAAGGTCTTTCTGACTTATCTATCGACGATGATGATCCCCGGACTAATGCTGATGATCCCCAACTACCTGATTATGGTCAAACTGCAACTGGTCAACACCTACAGCGGACTGATCATACCGGCAGCATTTTCCGCGTTCGGCACATTCCTGCTTCGCCAGTTCATGCTTTCGATTCCAACGAGTCTGGATGAAGCCGCCCAGATGGATGGAGCGAGTCCCTGGCAGATTTTCACCGAGATCATTCTGCCGTTATCGCGCCCCGGGATAATCACACTGGCGATTTTCACTTTTCTTGGAAATTACGCTTCATTCTTCTGGCCTTTGATCATGATCAAGGATTCATGGCTTTATACACTGCCGATCGGCATGCTGACGTTTGACAGCACATTCGGACGTCAGACCCACCTGCTGATGGCGGCGGCGGTTATGAACGTCGCACCGCTGATCGTGTTGTTTGTTCTGCTGCAAAAACATCTCGTTCGCGGCGTCCAACTGAAACGTCCATAAATCAAAATCTTCTATTTTAATCGGAGCAAACGTCCCGGTTTTTTCCCTGAGCAAATGAGTGTATAATACACCTCATGAGCACAAGCCCGATGCGTCATATTCTGCATATCGATATGGATGCGTTTTTCGCCGCAGTCGAACAACGCGACCATCCTGAACTGCGGGGTAAACCCGTTCTTGTCGGCGGAAGCCCCACCAGACGGGGCGTCGTTTCCACCGCCAGTTACGAAGCCCGCAAATATGGCTGTCATAGTGCCATGCCCATGGCTACCGCCGTTCGCCTGTGTCCACACGCCGTCGTCATTTCCAGCGGCATGGGCCGATACAGTCAGGTATCGCGGCAGATTCTGGAAATCATGGAACGTTTCACCCCTCTGATCGAGCCTGTTTCCATCGATGAAGCGTTTCTGGACATCACAGGCTGCGAAAAACTCTTCGGCTCGCCGATCGAAATTGCAAAAAAAATCAAAAAACTGATTTACAAAGAAACCCAACTCACTGCTTCAGTGGGGCTGGCCCCGAATAAATTTCTCGCCAAAATCGCCAGCGATTTGAAAAAACCCGACGGCCTGGTCGTCGTCCCGCCGCACCGAATCCAGGAATTTCTCGATCCGCTGCCGGTCTCCAGACTGTGGGGCGCAGGCAAAGCCACCCTGCCGAAATTTGAAAAATTGCATCTATATACCTTCGCCGACATTCGAAAACTTCCCCTGTCGGAAATGCAGCGGCACTTTGGATCGGCTGGCGAGATGTTTTACGATTTTGTCCGCGGTATCGACAATCGAACCATCTGCACCGAAAGTGAAACCAAAAGTATCAGCACCGAAACCACTTTCCCCGTCGATGTAAAGGACCTCGATCATCTGCGATCCGTCCTGCTTGAACAGACCGACCAGATCGCCGGTCGATTACGACGACATCAACTGCTGGCAAGAACGGTTACAATCAAACTCCGACGCCCCGACTTTGCCACCATTACCCGAAGCGAAACACTCAACAGCCCTACCGATCGAACCGACGAACTCTGGAACACCGTCAGCGGTTTATTCGAAATATGGGCCAACCGTCAGCCTTTCGCAGTAAGACTCATCGGTGCGGGGCTTTCATCGCTCGTCCCTTATCAAGGCCGGCAACTCATGCTTTTCGACCGCGAAGAAAACGAACGAAAACAACACCTCGATCAAACCGTCGATCAGATTCGATCCAAATTTGGTTTCGACGCCATCACACGAGGACTGACCAGTACTGACGGGAAAAAAAAAGAAGAAAACCAATAGTGATCGTTCGAAGTAACACACTTTTGATTCAATAGAATCGCAGCATAAAAATTATCAAATTTTCGATCACTACGCTTGCCGAATGGGTCGAAGCGACATACGTAAGCAAGCACCCTTCATTTCCAAAATATTCCTTTAGCCCGCCGAATGCGGGAGCAGTAAAAACTGTGCACTTGAGTGCATGTTTATCTTTATACGCTTTTGATTTAAACGTGTCGTCGTTTCGGACCCTGAGGAAAGCCAAGGGTCTTTTTGCTTGCTTACGCCATGTCGCTTCGACCCATTCGACAAGCTCAGGGACCAC
>JAAZAW010000189.1 GCA_012514125.1 Phycisphaerae bacterium
AGACGAAATTTTTGGCCTTAATAGTGATAATGACGATTATTTACCTCTCTTATCAGACAAATATGATAAACGAGTACAAGATCCTGTTACTTCAGCAACAGAGTATAGGAATCATTCTATCATTCTTTATTACGCTGCAAATGAACGAGGCAAATATTTAGGTAATGCCTCGCTTCCTGCCGCCAAAGTAAGAGATCGTGACTATATCTATTTTTCGCAGGATAATGAAGTAATTGCTAAACAATCATTTAAGGGGGCTACGGAAGCAGATTATGAAGAAAATTTCTTCGCTTTCATCAACGACGAAAATGCTCGAGTTGGCAATACATATCGGCCTTACAATCCCGAATCCTTCCTGCTGATTTCACGCGGCTATGATGGAATTTATGGAACGGATGACGATGTGACGAACTGGGGCGACTAGGTTTGTTCGGCAACGAAAATTCTTCGGGCAAGACGGGTTCGAAGCCTGTCTTGCTCTTTTTTGAAAAATTGTTTTGTATCGTCATGGTCCGACTTGATCGGACCATCCAGAAACGACTCTGGTCGTTGAAAAAAAGGTTTTTTCTCAGTGGCAGGCAGGCTGCGACTGGGTCCTTCGGTCAAGCCGGAGGATGACAAAAACGCAACGATGCCGAAGTTTGTGCGCAAACGAAGGCGTAGATGGGGATGACAAAAAAAGAGGGATGGCTGAACCCGAATAGCGGAAAGGGAACTCAACGACATGAAAATTTCACAAAATAAAACTCGCGGTTTTACGATGATCGAAATCATGGTGGCGATCGGCGTGGTTGTGGTGCTGGCGGCGATCCTGATCACTCTGGTGAGCGGGATGAACGAAAAAAGCAAAGCGACCAGTACGCAGGCGAGAATGATGATGCTCGGTGAAGCTGTCGAAGCGTTTAAACAGGCGACGGGAAGATATCCGTTGTGCGTGCCGGAGGATGCGTGGGGGGCAAGTTGGACGACTTTTGTTTCTCCCAATTATATGAAATGGGACAACACGAAACATGACTGGGAAGATTATTTTGTTGAATCCATTAATGAACCTAACTGGGATCCTTCGACCTTTCGTCCGACTAACATTCAGATGTTGACGTTTCAGTTGGAGCAGGTGCCGGAGTCGAACAGTATTCTGGAACGGCTCAAGCAGAGTTCGGGGCAGATTCAGCAGATGCAGTTTTCTACTCCCAGTGGAACTGAAACTTGGACAAAAGCAGACGATGATTGCGAAATTAATACGCCGTTGAATCCGAATGAAACACGGGTTGCTTTTCAGCCGGTGGATGCGTGGGGGACACCGCTGCGATTTTGGACGGGAGATATTTTGCCGTGGGCAAAAAGAGGCGGCGGGGCATCGTGGGATGATACGGTGCTTCAGCTTTTGTCGGATCGATTGCAGAAGGCGAATTGGGGTTTCTTTATCGAGTCGGCGGGGAAGGATGGACGATTTGGCTGGTGGGCACAACCGGTTACTGCAACAAATCCAGAACTCAACGCCCAGGAAGCGGAAGATAATCTGTATAAGCCGTAATTCTTCCGGTTGCTGAGCATCGCCTTTCGCAATAAAGGTGTCAAAAAGTTGGAAGTTGGAAGAGAAGAGATTTGAACCTGCTCTGTTGAAACCAAATTCTTTGTGCCGTCAAGTGCCGGTCCCTGAGCCTGCCGAAGGGACTTACGCAAGTAAATCGCACTTGGTGAACCGCCCTTCGGCAGGCTCAGGGACCGAGTTTTTCGTACCTTTATTGCGAAAAGCAGTACTCAGCAACCGGAAATGGTTGACCGATACTTTCGCGAATGATAAGGTATTGATAAGATGCGGAGGTGTTTATGGCCTATATGTACATCCTTCAATGTGCCGACGGCTCTTATTATACGGGCAGCACGATTCATCTCGAAAAGAGACTTTGGGAACACGGGAATTTTATGGGGGCACACTACACACAGAAAAAACACCCTGCCCAATTGGTCTATTTTGAAGAATATCTACGAATTGAAGACGCATTTGCTCGTGAAAAACAGGTGCAGGGATGGAGCCATGCGAAGAAAAAAGCGTTGATAGAAGGCAATGATAACAAACTCTGCGAGCTGGCAAAAAATTACACTCAATATTCTAGAAAACGATCCGATTCTTTCGGTCCCTGAGCTTGCCGAAGGGACATATCGCCATGTGCGTATCTGTGAAAGTCCCTTCGGCAGGCTCAGGGACCGAGTTTTTTCAGTTTTCTACTTTTTGACACCTTTATTGCGAAAGGCGGTCGCTGAGCCTGCCGAAGCGATCTTTTCCGTATCGACGGCATGTCCCTTCGGAAAGCTCAGGGACCGGTGAAATGTGCCTGCTGCCGAAAGCAATTGCCTATAAGAGCCAGGTCCCTCGGAAGGATTCTTTGGCGGGGCCTAGTTTGTAGACGCAGTTGTCCTGGTCGTTCCAGAAAAGATTCAGCGAGCCGCCGGGGAGGTCGATTTTTACGGCGCGGTCGGTGCGGTTTTCGAGGACGCCGGCGACGCAGACCGAAGCGGCGCCTGTGCCGCAGGCGAGCGTGACGCCGCTGCCGCGTTCCCAGGTGACCATTTTCAGGTGGCCTCGATCAAGGACCTGGACGAAGTGGACGTTGGTTCGCTGGGGGAACGTCGGATGATTTTCGATGGCGGGGCCGACGGTCATCAGGTCGATTTTTGAAACGTCGTCGCAAAAGATGACGGCGTGGGGGTTGCCCATCGAGACGCAGGTCATGTTGAAGGTTTGACCGGCGGCGGTGATGGGTTGGGCGACGATTTTTTCGGCATCGAGGGTGGTCGGGATTTTCAGGCCCGCGAGGATCGGCTGATCCATATTGACGCAGACCTGATCGACGATATTGTTGCGGTCGATCATGAGGGCGACGGTGAGGACGCCTCGGCCGGTTTCCATATTGACGGCTTTGATGGTAAAGCCGCTCGGTGCGAAGCGGTCGAGGACCTGCTTCATGGCGGCGGGTGGATCGAAGAGTTGATCGGAAGCGATAATGCCTTTTTCGTAGGCGAATTTGGTGGCACAGCGCAGGCCGTTACCGCACATCTGGGCCTCGGAGCCGTCGGCGTTGAAGATTCGCATTCGGGCGGCGGCGAGGGTGGAGGGTCCGACGGTAATCAGGCCGTCGCTACCGATGCCGAAGTGTCGTTCGGAGACGGCGATGGACAACGCAGGTAAATCGTCGGGGAGTTTTTGGTGAACGGTATCGACGAAAACATAGTCGTTACCGAGGCCGTGCATTTTAGAAAAATCGAAAGGCATGGGTGTATCCTTATTTCAAGCGTTAGAAGTTGGAGGCTGGAAAAGGTTCTTTCAGCTTCCGACATTATTTATCGTCTTCGTCGTCGTCCATATCCATGAAGAAGGAATCGCCGAGGAGTTTTTCGGCGTCGTCTTCATCGATCGGTTCTTCGAGTTTGGGTTTCGAGGCGGTTTTGGACTTGGCGGAAGCGACACCGGCGAAGGTGGCTGCTTTTTCTTTCTGGGGCAGACCGACGGGCGAATCGGGTTTAAGGGCCTGTTCGTCGATTTTCGCAGGTTGACCGTCGATCTGGACGAGAAATTTTACGGCGTCCGCCAGAGCGATGATGTCGCCGGCGGCGAGTTCATGATGGATGATTTTTTCACCGTTGACATACGTGCCGTTGGCACTTTTCATATCGCGGAGGAAGATTTTGTTTTCGTTGATCTGCAATTGACAATGTCGGCGGGAGATTTTTGCCAGGGGGACTTGGACATCGCAATCGGGCTGTCGGCCAAGGGTCATGGTGGGTCCATTTAAAGCGAAAGATTTACGCGCTCCTTTGGGGGTTACGGAGATCAAATTTACGTCCATAGTACCATCCTCTATCCTCATGCGAACCGAGTAACTTACATATTATTTGCTATAGTAAAATATTCCTTGAATCACGTCAAGTTTTAATCAAAGTCAGGCGGTGATCTTCAGGCCGACGATGCCGGCAATGATCAGAAGGATCAGGGCCAGTCGCGTCGGGGTGGCGGCTTCACCGAACAGGAAAACGCCCAGAATTACCGTGCCGACGGCTCCGATGCCGGTCCAGATGGCGTAGGCGGTGCCAAGGGGGAGATTTTTCAGTGCCAACGACAGAAAGAAAAAGCTGACGATCATACCGATCACGGTCAGAACGGCAAAGACTGGGCGTGTAAACCCGTGGGAATACTTCAGGAGTATTGCCCAGACGATTTCGAAAATACCGGCGATGAACAGAAAAAACCAAGCCAACGTTTATCCTCCAGACCGACACATCGCCGGCATAAGTATTAGTTTTTATATTGCATATTTCATAAAGTCACACTAAGTTGTCGTGATATTATATCCATTGAGCGGTCACTTCTCAGCAGAAAAACGGCTGAAAGATTCACTGGTGACATTTTTGAAAGGTCGGAGTCATGAATGAGTTGCAGGCATTTTTGAATCTGTATTTGAAATTCTTCTTTGTCCTGACGCCCTTTTTTGTCACATCGATGTTTTTGACGATGACGAAGGATTTCGATTCACCTCAGCGGCGAAAGATCGCTCTTCGGGTGATGCTGGCAGTGATTACGATCTGTTTTACGCTCTATTTATTCGGCGATTATATTTTTACGGTATTCGGAATCACGATTGACGCGTTTCGTGTGGGCGCGGGGGCGCTATTGTTCTTGTCGGCGGTCTCGCTGATTCAGGGTTCGG
>JAAZAW010000019.1 GCA_012514125.1 Phycisphaerae bacterium
GGAGCCGTCGAACGGAATTAAGCCGATGCCGGTTAAAGCCGGAGTGGTGGGGGATCGGATTGATTCTGGCGGGGCAGCTTTTGCGATTTTACGGACTGTTTTTTTTATATCAATCGGCGGAACGTTACTCCCTGGTGATTACGCTGGCGGGGCTGGTGTTGTTGCTTGGGGGGCGAGAGATATTTTATAAGGTTCGATGGATATTGGTGTTTCTTTTATTGATGGTGCCGTTGCCCGGGGTGGTTCATAACCGGATCAGCTTTCCGCTTCAAAGCCTGGCCACCGCCAGTGCGGTGTTTTGTCTGGAACTTTTGGGAATTTTCGTTGTGCAAGAGGGGAATGTGATCTGGCTGAATCATCGCATTCCGGTAGCGGTGGCTGAGGCATGCAGCGGTTTGCGAATGCTGACCGCATTTGTGGTTGTCGCTGCGACTTTGGCGTTCATGGCCAGGCGCCCGCAATGGCAGAAGATTGTTCTTGTCTTTTCGAGCGTTCCTGTGGCGATTGGATGCAATCTATTTCGATTATGTTTTTGCAGCGTGTTGTTTCTTCATGTTTCCAATGACGTGGCGGAGAAGGTGTTTCACGATTTTTCCGGTTTGATCATGATGCCGATGGCGATTACGATTTTGTTGTTGGAACTGGCGTTGATGGATCAATTGGTTGTGCCTGGGGCGAAAGAAAATCCGTTGTTCGGTCGGGGCCAGGGCGATAAAAAAAGATTCGATCCGAAACAAAAACACCGCCGGAACGCGAATAAAAAATGACTTGACGATTTTGCGTATTTACCACTAAAATAAAAGCAAGCCGTGAACTATTCCGGCAAAAAATGGGGTGGACACAATCGTGCGGAAAGATTTGGGGATAATACTTTGCGTATTGCTTTTTCAGAATTCCAGCGTTTGGGGCGCTGCAGGATTTCCGGGTTTGGAAAACTATTTTGATGGGCCACACACGGATATATTTGTGGACGCTTTTGTGTGTGATGTCCAGGGAACCGATCTGATCGAACCGGAAAGCTTGTTTCATGCAACGATGTTTCCGGACACTCCCGATGTTAAATCTTTGCCCATGCTGCCCGGGAGCGCCTCTCTTTTCCTGTATGCGATGGGAGGTTTGGGAGTCTGGAAGGTCAAAAAGAAAAGAATAAAAATGGGTAACTATCTGCGGGCGTATTTCTGCAAACAAGCCCTGGGGTCTTCAATTGACATGCGATTGACTTACAAAACCATTCTCTGTGCCTTATGGTGTTTGTACGTTCAATTGTATGCTTCCGGCCGGTCCGATCTTCCCCGAACCATTCGGGTGAGGATTATGGGAAAACAAATATTCGCTCTTGCGATTTATCAGCCTAGAAGCCCTCCAGAGCTATCGCTTTAATTCGGAGACGCTCGAATCGGGATCGGTGGAATTTGAAAACAGTCATATTAATGTAACGCAAATGAACACTGATGTTCAGGGATGAGGTGATATTATGGTGAAAAACTCAAAATTATGGATATTAGCAATATTGTTGGGATTGACCGCTGTTTTGCAGGCGGGGCCTCTGGCGCCGACGCTTAGCGCGGCCGAGCCTCGAGCCGGCGAGACCACGATGTTTTCTCCGCAATACGGAAAAACGGTCGGCTATGTCGAATGGATGGTTTTGACTCCGGGCGATTATGGATCGAAGATATTCGCACCGCTGGTTAATGATGTTTTTGGTTCGGTTGTTGTGCCTGACGGACAATATCTCTATGCGTATGAAGTCAAATCGCTGGTGGATAAAGGTTCGGGGCTGACGGTCAGGGCCGATCCTGCCACGTCGATTGTTCAGACGGGATCGTCCAACCTTAACCTTGAGTCCGTTGGTCATGATTCGGTTACCTTCAGCAATCTGGGTGCGCCCGGACCATCCAAGCATCATGTCGTCAATCAAACGAATATGGTTCCGGTCAGTTCCATTGATGTGGATGAAAATGGAATGATCACCTGGAAATTCGACGACAAACTGGGGAAAAATCAGATTTCTGAAACACTCTGGTTTGTCAGTACGAACATTCCGGAATATCGGCAAGCCCTTTACCAGGCCGGGCAGACGGCAGGCTCCGGAGCCACCACCTCCGGTGGGGGCGGAACGGCCCACTTGCCTGTTCCCGGAGCTATGGTGCTGGGAATGTTCGGTTTGGCCATTGTCGGATGGATCAAGCGGCAACTGGCGTAGTTGAAATATGCAGATAATCGTGGATGAAACCGTACATCGCCTCCTCACAGGTTGAAGGGGCGATGTACTCTATGAAACAGGTTGATGGGGTCGAATCGTTAAGGTTTGTTGTGTCGGCAAGAACGTTGCCTATGGGGGAATCGCGCATTATGTTTTTCTGTCTGGTATCAGCCAAAGTCAATCTCAGGATGGTGATTCTTGTTTTCATGATCACCCTCCTGCTGGGGGCAGCTGTCTTTATCGGCCATCGTTACCGTGTTCAGGTTTTGACTCAAAATGCTCTGGCCCGGGGACAGGTGGCGTATGACAGGGCGGATTGGTCTGAGTCGGCCAAATATCTGAAACTCTATCTGGAAAAAAATCCGGAAGACATCGATATTCTTCGGTATTATGCGTCCGCTCAGGAAAAAATTTCTCCGCCGACGAGTCAAACACTTTATACCGCGATTGATGCGTATCGCCGGATTGTTCGCCTGAGACCCCAGGACCGTGAATCGTATCAACGCCTGGCGGACCTCTACGAGCGAACAGGAAATTTCGGCGAACTGATTTTTGTCGCTCAGCGTCATTTGCAACATTCGCCGCAGGATTTTACGGCAAAGTTTCAGTTGGCAAAGGCCTACATCCGATTGCATAAAACTGATCCTGCAAGAAAGCTTCTGGTCGAACTGGTTGATGTTGTCGAACAAAACACGTCTTGTAAACGCAAGGAGTTCAGTGAAATCTGCTGGCTGCTGGGGGGGATCGACTCTCAACATGATCATTTTGAAATTCGGAACCAGGCCGTTCGCTGGCTTGACCGTGCGGTAACTTATCAGCCTGATAACGCACTGCCTTATTTATATCGCGCCCGGTTTTATCGGCTTTCGCCGTCAATTCATTCCAAAGATCGGAAGATCGCCGTGAAAGACCTTGAGCTGGCGGAGTCGAAGGAAAACGAAGATCCGCGAGTATCGCTGGAATTGTGTCATGAATGGATCAAGCACGATCGCTTCGATCTGGCTGCTCACCAGCTTCAAAACGTGGATCGCTTTTCAACCGAAGCGATACGGGCTAGTTTTATCAATGAAGAAAATTTCATCGCGATACGGTATATTCTTGTATCGGAACTTATCCGGCACTCTGAAGCGTATGAACAGGGGGCGGCGCAAACCGATGACATTCTTGCCCGATTGACCGATAAGAGTCAACGAGTTCGAGTTCTTCCGTTCGCGATTCGTATTTACGCGCTGGCCGGACAACCGGACAGTGCCCGTCGCTGTTTAAATGAATATCTTGACCTTGTTCGTGGAATGGATAACTCAGCGAAATTATCCGGGAATCTTGTTTTCCTCAAATCGCTGGTCGATGGGTCCCAGGGGCGATTTTATCAGGTCATCGACAATATTGAGCCCTGGGTGGAGCGGGATTCTTCGAATGTATCCCTGTGGGCGATGCTCTGCGATGCTTATCTGCAGACGGGACAGACTCGCCGGGCCATTGCCGCGATGACAAAATATTGTGCGATTCGGCGCGACGATCACAAGATGGTCCTTCGTCTTGCTCGTGTTTATTATGATACTCGACAATGGCAAAAAGCCTACACGCTGGCTACGGAACTCAGGACTCGGAATGCGGAAAATAAGGAAGCGGTGTTGCTGTCGATTCAGGCGGGTATCGAATTACTTGGCCGTTCAACTTTTCATGATTTATCGTCACCGAATCCCGAGACGATGAGACGCGATTTGGAAAGACTTCAGTCCGCTTCTCCGCAGGACATCCGGATTCGACTGGCCCGGGCGGAATTTGCCCTGAAGCAAGACGGTTTTGAGCCGGCACGTCTAATCCTGCTTCAGGCAGCGGAGCA
>JAAZAW010000190.1 GCA_012514125.1 Phycisphaerae bacterium
GCCGCACCGCAAGAGCCTTCGGTTGCCGGGGGGCGAACCGATTCCGGTCAAAAGAAGGACACCCCACGGCAGCAGCTTGGGCGTTTACCGATGGGGCGTCGAACGCATGATCGCCTGGCTCCACCCGTATCGTCGGCTGTGGTTGCGATTTGAAAAGCGTGTCGATATTCATCGGGCCTTTATCCATTTTGCGTGTGCCTTAATCTGTTGGAACTATTTGAAACAGTCCTTTTGAAAGAGGTTCTCATACATCTTTGATTTAAACGTGTCGTAGTTTCGGGCCCTGAGGAAAGTCAAGGGTCTTTTGTTTGCTTCCACCCTGTCGCTTCGACCCATTCGACAAGCTCAGGGACCACAGGCTCAGCGACCGGAATTTTGATATTTGTAATGCTATGATACGACTAAATCAAACGTGTATAAAATGGAATGGGTATGATTCGTCGTACGTCCGAGTTGTAAGGCGAGGCGAAAGGGGGCGTATTTTTTACGTGACTTACGAATTTCCTGCTTTTTTATTGTTTTGAAATGATGTAAACTAATGGCTTCCTTTTATTGTAGCAATATCCAAGTTTATTTAACGAGACGATGAGTACCGAAACGGACCCACAAAATGCCGATGTCCCTAGACGAACGAGCCCAGGTTATGGCCCCGGAACCTGTCAGCCAGAGCCCGTCGATTCCGCGTGTTCCCGCGGTTCGTCGGCCTATTTGGTTTGATATCCTCGTTTTACTGGCATTGGCGTCGCTGGTATATTTGATGGTCCAGGCGACTGAAACGGTTGTGGGTCCCCGGCGAGGCAAGGTGGTCATCGATCTTTCCGCATGGGCGCTTCCCAAATATGTCGGCTGGTCACTGTTCCGAAGTTTTGTCGCCTTTGCCTTGTCGGTGATCTTTACCCTGGTTTACGGTTATATTGCGGCGAAGTTTCGTCGGGCGGAAAAGTTCATGATTCCGTTGCTCGATATTCTTCAGTCCGTGCCCGTGTTGGGGTTTATGCCTTCGTTGATGCTGACGCTGATTGCCGTTTTTCCGTTGAGCAATTTCGGATTGGAGCTGGCGTCTATTGTGATGATCTTTACCGGGCAGGTCTGGAATATGACGTTCAGTTTTTATCATTCGTTGCGATCCATTCCGAATGAGCTTCGCGAGGCGTCGCGCATATATGGTTTTGGTTGGTGGCGGACATTATGGCGATTGGAAGTGCCTTATGCCATGATTCCATTGGTGTGGAACGCCAAGGTAAGCATGGCGGGGGGGTGGTTTTTCCTGACGGTCTGCGAGGCGTTTCGGCTGGGCGATTTTGATTTCCGTCTTCCTGGGATCGGTTCGTACATGAGCCAGGCGAATCTTGAAGGCAATACGCGTGCGATCGTTTACGGGATTATTGCCATGACGCTGACGATTGTTTTTATCGATCAGCTTTTTTGGCGTCCGATTATCGCCTGGGCGCAGAAATTCAAGGTTGAAGAGACGGCGGGGGCTGAAGAGCCGTCCTCGATTGTGTTGGATTTGCTTCGAGAATCTCGTTTGGTCGAGTTTCTGGGCGCTGTTGGTCAACGTTTGAGCAAGATGGTCAGGGTTCAGGTTCAAAACCGCGTGACGCATCGGCCTATGGCGCAGACATCCCGTAAAGTTTGGATGAGCGAAAAGACGCGGGCGAGGATGACGACTTTTGCAAAGATTGTGGGGTACGCCCTGCTTGGGGTGGTGGTGATCTATCTGTTGATTACGGGTCTAAAAATTGTCGATATGATTTCGAATCTGACCTTGGCCCAATGGTTCACGATTGCGTGGAGTTCGGGGTTGACATTGCTTCGTATTATCGCGACGCTGGTGCTGGCGAGTTTGTGGGCGATTCCCATTGGTGTGTTGGTGGGTATGAAGCCGAAGATATCGCGTATTCTTAAGCCGGTGATTCAGGTGCTCGCGTCGTTTCCAGCGCCGATGATTTATCCGCTGGTGCTCAGTGTGTTGGCGTGGTTTGGGATTTCGCTGCAATTCGGTTCGATTTTTCTGCTCATGCTCGGGGCGCAGTGGTATATTTTATTTAATGCCACCGCCGGCGCGGTGAGTATTCCGCATGAGCTTTCGGAAGTGGCGTCGATATATCGATTTTCGCGGGTACGGGTGTGGCGGACGCTGTATTTGCCGGCGATTTTTCCATCGCTGATCACGGGCTGGATTGTGGCGGCGGGTGGGGCGTGGAATGCATCGATTGTCGCCGAGCATGTGGAATTTAAGGGTCAAACCCTTGTCGCCAGTGGTCTGGGGTCTATGATTACGACGGCGACGATGGAAAAACATTTTGAAATTCTGGCGGCGGGTGTTTTGGTGATGGTGGTGTTGGTGGTGTTGTTTAATCGGCTGATCTGGGAGCCGATGTACACGTTGGCACGTGAACGATTTTCAGCAAGAAAATGACGAGCGGCTAGGCTGTTGGTAGAAAAGTGTTGAACCAAGAGTACGAGAAGAGGGATCGCGTTAGAAAGTTTTGAAATACGAAGAAACGGGTGCGGTATGAATGAAAATAACAAACAGAACAACATCATCACCGAGCTTCGGGATGTCGATATGGTTTTTTCTCAGCCCGGCGGACGGGAGCTTAAGGTTCTTGACAACATCAACCTTCAGATTCGAGACAGCGAGGTGGTGTGCCTGCTTGGACCTTCGGGTTGCGGCAAGACGACGTTGCTGCGGATTCTGGCGGGGTTGATCAAACCGACTCGGGGTGTGGTGAAATACAGGGGCCAGCCTATTCATGGTTTTAATCCGGCGGTGTCGCTGGTTTTTCAGTCGTTTGCTTTGTTTCCCTGGTTGACGGTGGAAGAAAATATTGAAGAAGCGCTCAAGAGTACGAATCTCACGATGGAAAAGCGTCGTAAGCGTGTCCGGCAGATTATCGACATGATCGGTCTGGAGGGATTTGAAGACACGCATCCGCGAGAGCTTTCGGGGGGGATGAAACAGCGTGTGAGTATTGCGCGGGCGTTGGTGGTCGAGCCGGAGGTGCTGTGTCTGGATGAACCTTTCAGTCAGGTCGATGCGTTGACGGCAGAGAGTCTGCGTGCGGAAATGCTTAACATCTGGATGGAGGAAGATGTCAATCCGCGAAGTATTTTCATGGTCAGCCATGATATTACGGAAGTGGTTTGGCTGGCGACGAAAATTATTATTTTGGGCAACATTCCCGGAAAGGTTCTTTCGGTGCTGGATAATCCGTTGCCGTTTCCTCGCGACTATCGCGATCCGACCTTGACGATGCTGCAGGAGCGGATTTACGATCTTCTGGCCAAGCGGATCATGCCGGACGAAGAGCCGGAGCTGAAGGTTGTGACCCCTTCGCCGGTGAAGAAGGTTGAAGCAGAGGCGACGCTTGAGGCGCTACCGCCGGTGCAGGTGAGCCAGGTTGTGGGTTTGCTGGAGATGCTCGACGATCGCGGGGGCGAGGTGAACCTTTTTGCATTTGCCAATGAACTGGGTTTGGAATTCGGCCATGCGATTGCGGTGGCCAAGGCGGCGGAGATGTTGGATTTTGTCGATACGCCGAGGCAGCGTGTGCTGTTGATGCCGTTGGGCCGCGATTTTTTGCGTGCGGATGTCAACGAGCGGAAAGAGATTTGGGGCCGTCAGCTTTTGACGATTCGGCTGTTCCACATTTTCAAGAATATGGTCGAGTTGGTCGGCGACGACGGGATTCCGGAAGAGCGGGTCATTTCGGAGATCGAAATGTTTTTGCCGTCGGAAAATCCCCATACTATTTTTGAGTTTCTGGCTGCCTGGGGTCAGTACGGAGAGTTGTTCCGTTATGATCCGGACAGTGAATGTCTGGTGCCTTTTATTACGGAAGAAGACCGTCAGGCGGAGGCAGAGGAAGAAGCATCGGCGGCCCAGGAAGACCTTGAAGAACACCAAAGCGAACGCGAAAGCTAAGCGAGGAGGGCGTCAAAGAAATTGGGAGTCGGGACGACGTGGGGAAGTGAGAAGGTGAGAAGGTGGGAAAGTATGAAGGTGGGGGGAGGAGACGTTGACTTTGAGGGGAGGGGGATTTACAATCGATGCAATCTGGGTGGATTCGGTTTACTTTAAACTTTGTTTGGGGAGATTCTGCTATGGAACCAGTTGTTCTTAATGAGGCAGATGCCGCTTTGAGGCAGGAAGAACTTTCGGCAGAGATGATTCGGAAGATGGATGCGTATTGGCGGGCGGCGAATTACCTTTCGGTGGGGCAGATTTATTTGTATGACAATCCGCTGCTGGAAAAGCCGTTGCAATTGAGTGATATTAAGCCGCGGCTGTTGGGGCATTGGGGGACGACGCCTGGGCTTAATTTTATTTATGTTCATTTGAATCGGATCATCAACGAGTATGGGTTGAATATGATCTATATCGCGGGACCTGGGCATGGTGGGCCTGGGGTGGTGGCGAATGTTTATCTGGAAGGGACGTATAGCGAAGTGTATCCGGACATTTCGCAGGATTGCGAGGGGATGAAACGATTGTTTAAGCAATTTTCATTTCCGGGAGGGATTCCCAGCCATGTTGCGCCGGAGACGCCGGGGTCGATTCATGAGGGCGGCGAGTTGGGGTATTCGCTGTCGCACGCGTTTGGAGCGGTGTTTGATAATCCGGGACTTATCGCGTGTTGTGTGGTTGGGGACGGCGAGGCGGAGACGGGGGCGCTGGCGACGAGTTGGCATTCGAATAAATTTTTGAATCCGGTGCATGATGGTGTGGTGTTGCCGATTTTGCATTTGAACGGGTATAAGATTGCGGGGCCGACGGTGCTGGCGCGGATCGATCATGATGAGCTTGAGAGTTTGATGCGGGGGTATGGGTATCATCCGTTTTTTGTGGAAGGGGATGACCCTGAGACGATGCACAAGCTGATGGCGAAGGCGCTGGATCGAGTGGTGGCGGAGATTCAGACGATTCAGGTGGAGGCGAGATCGGGTGGTCGGACGGCGAGGCCGCGGTGGCCTATGATTGTTTTGCGAACGCCCAAGGGTTGGACGGGTCCGAAGGAGGTGGACGGTAAGCAGGTGGAAGGGACGTTTCGGTCTCATCAGGTCCCGTTTGCGGAGTTGGCGAGCAAGCCTGACCATATTCAGCTTCTTGAGCAGTGGATGAAGAGTTATAAGCCTGAAGAATTATTCGATGAAAACGGGACGTTCAGAGAGGAGTTGGCGGAACTTTCGCCCAAGGGGCAACGTCGGATGGGGGCGAATCCTCATGCCAATGGTGGTATTTTGCTTCGGGACTTGAAGATGCCTGATTTTCGCGATTATGCGGTTTATGTTCCCAAGCCTGGAGACGTTTTGGCGGAATCGACGCGGATTCAGGGGAATTTTATTCGGGATGTGATGAAGGAAAACAAGGATCGGCGAAATTTCAGGGTATTTAGTCCGGATGAGATGAATTCGAATCGATGGAACGCGGTTTTTGAAGTGACGGAACGGATGTCGAGCGCGGAAATATTGCCTGAGGACGATCATGTGTCGCATGAGGGTTTGGTGATGGAGGTGCTCAGTGAGCATTTGTGTCAGGGGTGGCTTGAGGGGTATTTGTTGACGGGGCGGCATGGATTTTTTTCGTGTTATGAGGCGTTTATTCATATTATCGATTCGATGTTCAACCAGCATGCCAAGTGGTTGAAGGTGACTCGGCATATTCCGTGGCGGCGTCCTATTGCTTCGTTGAATTATCTTCTTTCGTCGCATGTATGGCGTCAGGATCATAATGGGTTCAGTCATCAAGACCCCGGGTTTATCGATCATGTGATGAACAAGAAGGCGGAGATTATTCGGGTGTATTTACCGCCTGACGCGAATACGCTTTTGTCGGTGACGGACCATTGTTTGCGGAGTCGGAATTATGTCAATGTGATTGTGGCGGGCAAGCAGCTTCAGCCTCAATGGTTGAATATGGAGGATGCGATCAAGCATTGCACTTCCGGCGTGGGGATATGGGAGTGGGCGAGCAACGACAAGGGGAGTACGCCCGATGTGGTGATGGCGTGCGCGGGGGATGTTCCGACACTCGAAACGCTCGCGGCGGTGGATTTGATGCGTAAGCATTTGCCGGAGTTGAAGATTCGAGTGATTAACGTGGTGAATTTGATGACGCTTCAGCCTCAGAGCGAACATCCGCACGGGTTGTCGGATAAAGAGTTCGATGCGCTTTTTACGACGGACAAACCGATTATTTTTGCGTTTCATGGATATCCGTGGTTGATTCATCGATTGACGTATCGTCGCACGAATCACAAGAATCTGCATGTTCGCGGGTATAAGGAAGAAGGCACGACCACGACGCCGTTTGATATGACGGTGGTGAACGATCTGGATCGATATCATCTGGTTGAAGATGTGATCGATCGCGTGCCGAGTTTAAGTTCGCATGCGGCGTATACTCGGCAGTGGGTTCGCGACAAGCTGGTGGAGCACAAGGAATATATTCGTGAGCACGGTGAGGATATGCCGGAAGTGTGCGATTGGAAATGGCCGTACTGAGAATGGATTTTTGGGTTATCGGCTTATACGCTTTTCCCATTTGCTGCGTTGGAGAGAAGGGTGTATTAGTAAGAGTTTTTATATTAAAAGGATATTATTGTTTTTTTGAGATTTTTTGAAGAAAGTGATGTTTTTTTAAAATTTGTATTGGCTGGGGGGTGGTAAAATGGTAAATATTACGTTTTCACACTATTGTCGGCGAATAGTTGCAGATCGGTTGGCGGAAGGAACTGCCGTGGGGGCGATTTTGTTTTTGGACATGGAGGTCGGTGTGAAGATTCAGAATAATAAAAAGAAGTGAAAAAAGTTATTGACAACGGCGGAAGACACGGTAAACTTTATGGTCTGTTTCCCATGCGCCGGGAAAATAGTCGGCGAAGGGAATTGCACACTTAATAAGGGCATAAAAAGGATATGGCAGGCGAAAACGAACGAATACGGATACGGATGGAAAGCTACGATCATCGAGCGTTAGATGCATCGGCGAAGGAAATTGTAGAACATGCACGACGGACGAACGCTCGGGTTCGGGGTCCGGTGCCGTTGCCGACCCGTGTGGAGCGGTATACGGTTCTTCGTTCGCCCCATGTGGATAAGAAGTCTCGTGAGCAGTTTGAGATTCGGACGCACAAACGGGTGATTGACATTATGCAGCCGACGCCTCGGACGGTTGAGGCATTGAATCGGCTGGTGGTTCCTGCGGGCGTATTTATTAAGATTAAGGCGTAGGGGCGAAATCACGGATTTTGGATTTGGTGAATTTGCACAGAGGTTTGATACGGAAACGAGAAGAAAGGCGTAAGGCTTTTCAATCAGAAAATAGAAGGGATAACCGATGGCGGTTGCAGCAATACTAGGAAAGAAAGTTGGGATGACGCAGGTTTATGACCAAAATAACCGTGTTGTGCCTGTTACGGTGATTAAGGCTGGGCCATGTTCGGTATTGGAAGTTCGGACGAAGGAACGTGACGGTTATGAGTCGGTACAGTTGGGTTTTGATGACAGCAAGGTGAAGAATTCGCCCCAGGCGATGATTGGTCATTGTGCGAAATCGGGTTCGACGCCGAAGCGGTTTATTCGGGAGTTTCGGATGGCTGGGGCGGAGAGTCATTCGTTGGGTGACATTCTCAATGTTGATGTGTTTGAGGGTGTTACGTACGTGGATGTGACTGCGATGAGCAAAGGGCGGGGTTTTGCAGGTGTTATGAAGCGTCACGGGATGGGCGGTCAGCCGGACAGTCACGGTACGGAGCGTAAGCACCGTTCGCCGGGTTCGATTGGTGGTTATGGCACGGACCGGGGTCATGGTGGGGATATCAAGAAGGGTAAACGGATGGCGGGCCACATGGGCCATGTTCGTGTGACGGTGAAGAATCAGTCGATTTTCAGTATTATGAAGGACGATAATCTGATTCTGGTTCGCGGGGCGGTTCCTGGTCCGAATGGTGGATATGTCATTGTTCGGGCGAGTAAGACAAAGAAGTAGCTTTCGATAATTAACTTCCGGCCTTTGGAGACGAAGGTTGGAAGTCGTTATATTAAGACATAATAATCAGGTAATAGAAGAGTTTCAGAGTGGCTTAAGGTAGCTAGGTGATTTGGACCGCAGGTTCTACGAAGGACTGGTCAGGCAGATCGTAGCCGGCTATCACGGGAGAGATGTTGTCATGATAGAGCTGCCCATTTATAATGTTCAAGGGCAACAAATAGACACGGTTAAGGTCGAGGAATCGGTTTTTGGAACGATTGTTCGCCGGAAGCTTTTGAAGCAGGCCGTGACCATGTACCAGGCGAACAAGCGATTGGGTACGGTAAAGACGAAAGGCCGCGGGATGGTGGCCGGTTCGACTCGGAAGTTGTATGCTCAGAAGCATACAGGGCGAGCGCGAGCGGGATCGATACGTAGCTGCGTTCGTCGCGGCGGTGGTGTGGCGTTTCCGAAATTTCCGAAAGACTGGTCTCTGAAGATGCCGGACAAGGCTCGTCGGTTGGCGAGGAGTTCGGCCGTTTTGTCCAAGATGCTTGATGGTCAGTTTTATATCGTTGACGAATTGACGGTTTCGAGTCCGAAGACCAAGTCGATGTGTGGTATGTTGGGCGCGTTGAAGTTGACGAAAAGTTGTTTGATTGGTACCGCGGAGTATGACAAGAACGTTTATCTTTCAGTCCGGAACATTCCGAAGGTTTCGGTGATGCCTGTGGCTGAGTTTAACGCCTATGATGTTTTGAAGAAACAGGCGGTTTTAGTGACGCGAGGAGCATTTGATCGGCTGGTGGGGATGTCCCTGGGTCAGTCGGTTGCCGCGGTGTAGTTGCGAGTTACGCAGCGTTAGTTAAGAGAGAAGTCGAAACGTTAGAGAACAGGAAAAGGGCAGTTCGATGGACTTATATCAGGTAATTATACGACCGGTCGTGACGGAAAAAGGGACGCATCTTGCAGGACGTCGTTTTGAAGGTCGTGGTGGGACATATTGTTTTGAAGTCGGCAAGAGCGCCGGCAAGGCCGAGATCAAGGACGCGGTCGAGAAGTTGTATAAAGTGAAGGTTTTAAGTGTTCGGACGGCGAATCGTCCTGGTAAGAAGCGTCGATTTGGTATGCGATATGGAACGACGTCCAGTTGGCGTAAGGCCTATGTGGAGTTGCATCCGGAGTATCACATTGATTTGTTCTAAGTGGTCGCGTGCGGATGAGACGTTAAGGTTAAGGTAAGAAAGTAGAAAGAAACGGGAAGCGAAAATGGGAATTAAATCATATAAGCCGACGACAGCGGCCCGACGGTTTGCATCGGTGAATGATTATGCGGAAGTGACGAAGACTTCACCGGAAAAGACATTGCTCGAACCGTTGAAGAAGACGGGCGGGCGGAATCATCATGGAGTGATTACCAGCCGGTTCCGTGGCGGCGGGAACAAGCGTCGATATCGTGTTATTGATTTTCGACGGGATAAGGACGGGGTTCCGGCGAAGGTTGTGGGGATTGAATATGATCCGAACCGGACGGCGTTTATTGCGTTGTTGAGTTATGCTGACGGGGAAAAGCGTTATATTTTATCGCCGTTGGGTTTGAAGGATGGGGCGATTGTTGAAAGTGGATTTTCAGTTGAGCCGAAGGTAGGGAATTGTATGCCGTTGTCTTCGGTTCCTGTAGGATATGAGATACATAATATTGAGGTTCGTCCGGGTTGTGGTGGCAAGTTGGTTCGATCCGCCGGTATGGTTGCTCGGTTGGTGGGTCGCGAAGGGGACTATGCATCGGTTCAGTTGCCTTCGGGTGAAATACGTAAGTTGAGTGTAACTTGCCGTGCGACCATCGGTCAATTAGGTAATGTTGATCACCAGAATGTTTCGTTGGGTAAGGCGGGTCGCGTACGTTGCCGCGGGAAAAAGCCTCATGTTCGCGGTATGGCTCAGAACCCGCACGATCATCCGATGGGCGGAGGTGAAGGTCGGAGTAAGTCAGGGCGTCATCCATGTTCTCCGACGGGTGTTTTGGCCAAGGGTGGTCGGACTCGCCGGCGGAAGAATGCGACAAACGGCATGATTTTACGTCGTCGTAAATCGGTACGTTACGGGCAGCAGGTATTGGGCAAGTAATAAGTCGGAGAATTGAACAATGTCAAGGTCGTTAAAGAAGGGTCCGTACGTTGATGAGAAGCTTTTCCAGAAGATCGAGAAGCTCAACGATTCGCATGAGAAACGGGTGATAAAGACCTGGTCTCGTCGGTGTACGATCATCCCTGAATTTATTGGACATACGTTTGAAGTTCACAACGGGAAGATGTTTCACAAGGTTTTTGTGACGGAAGATATGGTGGGTCACAAATTGGGCGAATTTTCGCCGACGCGTACATTCCGAGGTCACAGCGGTGTGAAGAAGGCGGAAGGCGGGAAGTAGTCGTATTAAGACGACGGCATCGTAACGTTGTGTATGAAGTAGAAGCATTTGAAGATGAAGGAATAAGACAATGGCGTGGAGTGCGACACATAGACATGCACGAATAGCCCCTCGGAAAGCTCGACTGGTTGTCGATATGATTCGGGGCATGAAGGCCAGCGAGGCGTTGAACATACTGACCTATACCCCCAAGCGAGCCAGTGTGTTTGTCAGCCGAGTTTTGAAATCGGCGGTAGCGAATGCGGATGAAGATAAGAATCGCGATGTGGATGTGGAAAAGTTGTATATTGTTGAAGCCCGCGTGGATGAAGGCCCCCGGATGAAACGGGTCAGTCCGAAGGATCGCGGCAGGGCCTATATGATATGCAAACAGATGAGCCACATTATTCTTGTTGTGGATGAGAAGTAGTCGGTTATGATGTTAATGGTCAGGTCGATCAAAGGGACCAGAAAATAAGCGAGGTAAGTTGTGGGTCAGAAAGTATCACCAATAGGTTTTCGAGTCGGCGTAACACTGGATTGGTTTTCAAGATGGTATGCCCCGAATAAAAAGGCTTTCGGTGAA
>JAAZAW010000191.1 GCA_012514125.1 Phycisphaerae bacterium
GACAAATCGGAAAAGACGATCGACAAAACGAGAAAGCCGATCGGCTTTTGAGGATTTTTGATCGTTTTTTTGGCGTGTTCGAGCGGTTTACTTAATTATAGAAAACCCAAATCGCGTAAATTTTAATAAATATTAAAATTAAACATAGCTTTCATGCGATTGCCCTGGGGTGAACCCTTGCAAAACCCAGAGGTTTGAGTTAATCTAAAGTTTTGTAGAGGCATGTGTACATAAGCACATATAATATAATAATTAATAACTGAAATTCGACGTAGCGAGCGAATCCTCCTTTGGGAGGGTCTGAATCCGGTTTATGATTCAGGCAAAACAGTTGGTTAAACGCAGGAGAAACGAAAATGGAATTGCCGCAACGCCGAAAAGAAGATCGATTTTTACCTGAGGGGCGTTATCGCGAACTTCAACAGAGTATCCGCCGCAGTGTTCCTTTGACGCAATTGCGGTCGCTGGTGATGTCGGCGATGGATCGTTCCACGCGCATGTTTCCGTTCATCGATTTCGATTCCCGTATGGTTCCTTGCGGCCCGCGGTCGGTGGGCGCGGCACTGGTTGCGGCGGGGATGTCGAAGACGCGATTTGTTTATCAGCTCTGGAATCCGAATATCGATCCGAGCCGGGCGCAGATTGACGGCGGACCGATCGACATGCTGCTGGTTTCCGCGATGCAGGTGCATTCGGCGGCGGCATATCGACTGATCGAACAGGCATGGCAGGCGGGTGAGAATCGGCCGTTGATTCTTGCCGGCGGTCCCAAGGCCTGTTATGAGCCGTTCGACTTTTATGGTCTGGGCCCCGACGGTCAGATCGGTGCGGATGTGGTTGTCACGGGCGAAGAACCTGTTTTGCTGGAATTGCTGACGGTACTGGCGGGCTACGGGGCCGGACCGGGCAAGATGCGTGAAGCCTTTGTGCGAGCCAAACGGGCCGGAGCGCTGGCGGAAATTCCGGGGCTGGTTTATAGTCTCGATGATCGATACGATGGAATGAATCTGACCAATACGGGTGTTCAACGGCTGATGGTGGACATGGACGATCTGCCGATGACTAGCGTCGGGTATCGCATCCTTGAGCCTCCTCATCGGCGGGCAACCCTTTCGCCGACACCGATGCCGATGAGAAAAGCGGGCGGCAAGGGCATGGTCACGACCGTATTGATTACCCGCGGATGCAAATACAATTGTCATTACTGTCCGATTCCGGCATACAATCAACACAGTTTTCGCCGCAAGAGTCCTGAGCGTCTTGTGGAAGAGTTCGTCGACTGCTATCGCGAAATCAATTCGTATTATATTTTTGGAGCGGACGACAACTTTTTCAATAGCCGAAAATATGCGGAAGAAACCCTGCAGGCATTGGCGTCCACACAGATTGACGGCAAACCCATAGGAAGACGGCTTCGTTTCGGCACCGAATGTACCGTCGCGGACGCTTATAAACTTCGTGATCTTTTCCCCATGGCAAAACACGGTAAAGCAGGAGCAGGACTCGCAGCGTTGTGGATGGGCGTGGAAGACCTCTCGGCGCAACTGGTCGACAAGGGTCAGGGCTATGAGATCACCCAAAAATTATTTGAAGAGATGTGGCGAAACAATATCAGCCCGATGGTGATGATGATGCATGCGGAAAATCAGCCTGTGCGGTCGCCTGACGGTCTGAGCGGATTTGTGGACCAACTGAAATTTCTCTTCCGCATCGGCGCGGTGGGAGCTCAATGCACGGTGGTGAATCCGGCGATTGGTTCCCGATGGATTAACGAAGCCTATCAACAGGGTTTGCTTTTTGATCGCGTGGGAAACAAGAAAATCCCCGATGCCTATTATGACGGTAATCATGTTCTGGCAGCGGAACGACCCGATGCCTGGCGAATCCAGATGGGATATTTTCAGGGCTATTGGGCGTTTTACAATCCGGTGAATCTGGTCCGAACCTTTTTCGACAAGAACGAGTATATCCGTAACAAACGGGTTTTTTATCAACTCTGGGGTATGACGGCGTTAATTCGCACCATATGGAAGCTCAAGGGATATTTCTGGCGGTTATGGCGTGGAAAGATTGAACACGTCAAAGGCTGGCCCGAAAAATTTCGCAGGGCTGGAACGCCCTATCCGGGATTGTTGGCCGAGGCACCGGTTTCACCGGTCGATGAAAGTGACCTTTCAGACGAAGCGATGGAAACGACGTGACGCCGACGACCGCAATCCGCCCACAAGCGATGAAACCCGGGATGTAAAAAAAGCACAAAGCCCCGGCGTGTCGGAAGGGGCTTTGGCTTGGAGATAAAGGCACTGATTTTATCGGTATTGAACTGTTTCAGCGAAATCGTTTATATTTAAGCATCAGGCTCACGGTACAAAAAACCATCATGACAATCGTCACGGGTTCGGGAATAACCGCAGCTTGAAAAGTCCACAGGGCGTCGGTATGACAGGAGGGGCAATCCGGCAATTGATCCAGTTGCCCGGCATCAGGTTGATCATAGCGAATACCGGCAAGAGTCAAGGGACAGAAATTTTGATTCGAACTTATGGGATGGGATGAAACAGAAGCCGGACTCAAAGTAAAAGGAGTTGCAACCGCATCGTCCCCCAGAAATCCGGACACCAAAAAAATAACCACCATCATCAACATCGTTTCGTGATGGTTCCGACAGGTCCTCGAGACAGAGTTTATGCCGACACATACACGGGTGCTTCTCATTTTTTACTCCTGATTTTTACCTTTTACTTGCGAACACTTCGTCGCATCGCCACAATAAACATAAAATACAAATTCACAACAGGCAAACAGGGGCGATGCTTTTTTATGACGGGGTTTATATAAAATATAAGGGGAAATGACGATGGTGAAAAAAAGGTTCTGTGGATTTCTGTTCGGACTGATGATCTGCCTTGGAAGCTGTTCGACCATAGAACAAACATCCATTGTTCGCATCAAATCGGCAGCGGAACCCGACACACCTTGTCCGGCAAGTGGTATCATTCCGACGGCCCGGTCTGAAGTCTCGATTACCGACAAGGGCCGATATTATCTGGTCGTACTGGATTATGAACACGGTGCGACACCTCGAACCCTTGGACAGCTTTATGGCCGGACTGTCCTTCACGCGGTTCCGAATTATGAAAAAACCGTCGATACCTATCTGGCGGAAATAGCCTGCTTCAACGGTAACGATGTCTATGACGAATTGATTCAGCGTGCCCGACACATCGTTACCAATATCCCACGGGAATATCGTGACGAAATGGAAGGATTCGCCGAAGCGTTTTGCGGCGGAACGATCAACAAAAAAGGCGATGGTAAACTTTCGCTCGACGAGGTGTACTTGCTGAATCTGGTTCCCGATGTCGCCCGGGCGACTCAGTGCAGTGCGATTTCGGTTTTTGGCTCGCGATCCGAAACGGGAAAAACCATCAGCGGGCGCGTACTCGACTGGTTCGGCGGCAGCGAACATCAACTGGCAAATTTGCAGGCGGTCATCATCGTTCGCAATTTTGAAAAATCGATTTGCCTGATCGGATATGCGGGATTCCTTGGCTGTATCAGCGGATTCAATAACGATCAAATCTTCGCCGCGATTCTCGATAGCCCTACCGGCGAGCCGTTCAGCGCCGAAAAAAAACGATCCTATCTTTTCGACCTGCGCTATGCGCTGGAAAATGAAACCACACTCCATCAAGTCGCAGGCTTCATGACCGACTCAAGCCGACAGTACACCTTCAATCACCTGATCCTTTTGTCGGACGCTCAGAAAAGCGGAATTCTCGAAAACAATTTTAGTGGTAAGGGTAAACAGATGCGGCGATCCTTGCGGCTGGATCACTCGCCGCTTCATGAAGGAATCCAATGGAATTTCCCAAACGCGGTGTGCGGTGTCAACGCCTTTATGCTCAAAGGCAACCACGATAATTTCACCGGTGCCGCTTCCAATACCGAAAGATGGAAACATTTTCAGACCCAACTGCGCCAGGCGGGTGAAAGCGTCAGCCTTATGGAAATGAAACAGATTGTAAGTTTTTATCCGGAATCCGATCCCGCGTTATCGAAATCGGGCGGCATTTACAACGCTCATACACAGCAGATCATTCTCTATCAACCGACAAGCAACGAACTGGAAATTTTCTTTCGTCCACGAAACGGTCAACTGCCGGTCAGACCGATTTTTGAAAAAATCATCGTCGATTTTTAACCGGGCTTTGCAAATTGTCGTTCGCTGAAGACCTCCGCCGTGAAAAGATAGACATCGGTCTGGGCATCTTTCCACGCCTCGGCGTCCAGGCCTGCTTTGTGCAAACAGCAATAACTCAAAAACTCTTCCTTGCTCCAGCCGGTCTCAGCCGCAACCTGCGGCAGGAAGCATCCCCCGTAATGGCCGTTCTGGATATAAATCCCGTGCTTGCCGAGTGTCAATGAAAGCGGATCATGTGTTTTCACCAGCGGGGAGAGCACCGAAATTTCAATATCCAAACGTTCAAGATCATCCGCCGTGATTCGATGACCGACAAACCGCGAATCGTTCAAAGACTCCCCGGCCATTTCTTCGATACATTTATAAAGCGGCGCGCAAGCCTGAAACGTGCCGATGCAACCGCGCAGATGGCCGTCGACATGTAACGTCACAAAACAACCATAAAGTTCGTTAAGCACCGGATCCGAAGGCTGCTTGATCGAAAGCTCCACGCCCAGAACCCGAGCCTCCACCACGCGCCGGGCCAGTTCCAGCAATTGTTTTTTCTGGTCGTCGGTCAAATGTAATTCCTGTTTCACAATTCACCTCCATCGGTTTTCTTTACACACAAATCATGCCCGACCCTTCGACAGGCTGACACGCATGGAGCATCGGATTGACCTTCGCAGGACGGTAATAATCCGTCTTGAGCGCCTCAATCACCCGGTCGCAGGCATCGGCGCGAACCAGAATCATAATACAACCGCCGAGTCCCGCACCGCCAAGCTGCGCGCCATAACACCCTGGAACGTCCCGGACAATATCAACCATCTTGTCGATCTGACGAGTCGAGCAACCATACCCCCCCGCCTGCATGTAAAGCTGAGCCTCCAGCACCCGCCGCGGGTCTTCGCTCGTCAGGTCCTGACAAAGCCGATGAATCGCCGCATCGGAAATATCGAATTGATAATCGCGCATCAACCAGGACGCTTTCCCATTCTTCACATGCTTACTCACACGATCGCCGTCATGACTGATCCCCATCAGTTGCCCGAACGTTTCAGGCTGATTTTCCGAAAGCAGTTTCGGCGCCAGCAAACTGCGCTCACACTCGGCCATCCCATAAAGGACGACATTGCGCAAGTCATATTTTTCCGGCATCTCGTGCGATGAAAGAATCCGATCCACCTGATCGCGATAACTCCCGCCAAGCACATCACGCAACGTATTGGCGGCAAGCTCCTGGGGAATCGAAAGCAGCAATTTATAAATCTGACTCACCAGACAATTCAATCGCCGAGGATTAATATCCCGCAAATGTTCAAGCAGATGCGCAACTTCTTTGTTGCGTTCGCGCAGCAACATGAAACCAAATTCATAACTGGCGACTTTCTGATTGAATTTGTCTTTCGCGGTCGAACTTTTGTGGGCATCGATCCCACTGTTGGCAATAACCAATCGGCAGGAATCCGGAAAACTGTACGTGCCGTCGATCTGGAAGGGAAAAAATTTCACGTGTGCGATTTGCCCGCGTTTACCCATCCGAATCGCCGCGTGATCGGCGCTGCCGCCGCGCGAACCGACAAACCATTCGCCCTGCCCGCACAAATCGACCAGCTCACCCGCCTCTACATCCAAACCGTTGAGAATCCTGGCGACTTCCGCCGATGCGACCACCAGCGCAGAACTGCTCGAAAGTCCCGCCGCCTGCGGAATATCGCCGCACACAGCCGTGTCGAATCCAAGCAATCGAACCTGCCGGAAATTCTGCTGCAATCGAAGCAGCGACGCCTTGATGTAATTGCTCCAATCACCGCGAGTTTGCGCAATCATCCGCCGAACGTAGTCGCTGTTGACAAAACTCAACCAATCGCCCCATTCGATTTGCCCAAGCATCTGCCCAATGCTGAATTCACGATCGGGATGACGAACGGAATCCACATTGGCCAGACGAACCACATCGTCGGTTCTCGGCGCCGCCACAAAAACCACATCGCGATCGATCGCCAGAACATTCACCGCCCCACCGCGATGATCCACATGCCTTCCGAGCAAGTTGATCCGCCCCGGAGCTCGAACAACAATCACACGCCGATCTGCGCCGTATCGCTTAATGAATAATTTCAAGGCATTGATAAAAATCTTTCGCCTGGCCTGGTGAATCGCCTTGTCCGGACCATAAATTTCTGTAAATCGATTCGCCAGTTTCGCAGGCCAGGTCTCAAACATCTCCAGCCATCGACCTGCTTTTCTAAATTCGCGACCCGATAACACCGCCTGAGCGGAACCCGGCTGTGACGAGGGTTGATTCACCAACTGAGCTTTGATATTTTTCCGGCGAAGTGTGTCTTCAATGATCAGCAGTTCATCAGGCGAATTAAACGCCATCACCAGCGAAGGATCGGTGATTTCATATTGCTGCATCTTCCACGCCCATTCGTCACTCGTCCCCCCAAGCGTGATCACATCCGGCAAATAATACTCGCCCTGCGCATTGTCATTACTCAATGTCGGCAATGTGCGATACCAGAATTCGCTGTCGCCAAGATACACCGAAAGGTTCACCGTTTTTGCGGCTTTTTCCAATTCCTCCGCGGTGTAACTATTTTTCCCCAATCGAATCAGCCCGCCGTTTTCACCCAATTTCGTCAAAAGTTCACGCCCCGAAATCTGCCCTGCCTTTTTAACTTCGTCGATCCATCCCCCCAACGCCTTGATCAATTTTTTCTCGTTCGGAATAAATTTCAACCCCAGATCAATCACCTGCTCGTAACGAATCGATGCCGCCTTGCCCGCCTTCGCCAACTTCATTAAACCCGCGTAAATCTGCGCCAGTTGAATATCACGCTGCTCGATATTTCCAAGAACTTTTCCCGACTTGTCCGTCACGATGCGCCCCGCCCCCGGATTCTGTTGCCTGGGACCGGTCACAAACACCATGTCCGCGCGGCGGCGAACGAATAATTCCGCCATCTGGTCCAGCACGATCGGCTCGAGAACCTTATCGCCCATCGTAATCAGAACAGGCCCCTTGAACCCAAGATTGTTCAACGCGTTCACACCGATCCTCGCGGCATGGCCCGTGCCCCGTTGCTGCGACTGATAAACGAAAACCACATTGGGAAACTCTTGTCCTACCGTCGTCACCACATCACCGGCCAGCGCTCCGACAACGATCACGATACGCTTAAGCCCATAAGCTTCGAACATGCGAACCGTCCGAATGATCGCCGGAACACCATCGATGGGAAAACAAACCTTATGCCGAGTATCCGAGCCCATGCGAGTGCCCTTGCCGCCGCACAGGATCACAACCGCCGCGTCGGACCAAAGGGCAGACTTCTCTGCTTGCGCCATAAAATATTCCTCCTGATATGCCGATATTATATGCCAATCCCCAATTGACGCCAAGATCAAAGGAAGTGTTTTTACCCCTTCAAGCGCGAGGATGAAACCGCCGGTGAATGCTCTTGAGCCGACGACGATCCACATGCGTATAAATCTGCGTCGTCGAAACATCCACGTGCCCCAGCAACTCCTGAACCACCCGAAGATCCGCCCCCCCTTCGAGCAAATGACTGGCAAAAGAATGCCGCAAGGTATGCGGTGAAACCTTGCCCGGATTCAGCCCCGCCAGCGTCGCATAGCGCTTGATCATCCGCCAGGTGTTCACGCGGTCCATAGGCTCGCCGCGCCGAGTCAGAAAAAGCCGATTGCACTTCGGATCGCGCGAAAGCTCAGGCCGAAGTTCACGAAGATATTTCTGAACCGCTTCAATCGCAGGCCCCCCTACCGGCACAATACGCTCCCGCCGACCCTTCCCGATGCACCGAAGCACACCCGCCGACACAACCTGCGAAATATCCTGAAGCGTCAGGTCGCAAAGTTCCGACACCCGCAAACCGCACGCATAAAACATTTCCAGCATCGCCCAATCGCGCAATGCCAGCTTTTCTTCCACGGGGACCACATTAAGCAATTGCTGAATCTGTGTCCTTGCCAGTACCTTCGGCAATTTGTGCGCAGGCTTGGGCGCGTCGATGAGCATGTTGGGGTCTTCCGTAATCCGACGTTCACCATGAAGAAATTTCAGAAACGTTTTAATCGCCGCCGATGTTCGGGCAATCGAAGGCTGGGCAAGGTTCTGCGTGGCGAGAAATCCCAGAAACCCCGAAAGCTCCGAAGCGGTGATCTGTCGTGGATCGTCGATCTTCTTCTCGGAAAGATACGTCACCAGCCTGGTCAAATCACGACGATAAGCCAGCAGAGTATTGCGAGCCAGTCTGCGCTCCACCGCCAGATGATTCAAAAAATCATCCAACGCACTTTGCAACAGGCTGGGCGGTGTTTTTTTCGCAGGAGTGTTCATAACGCAGCTGCCGATAAACTGAACAATATTGATAATGACAAATACACTGGTCGAAAGCGTCATTTAATCGGCCCAGCGAAAGCCTCGATTCGCATCGCTTGTCGGAAAGGTCAATATAAGGGCAAATGGCATTGATGATCGTACAACTCATATTTCATTCCAAAAACAGCAAACCTTCAGCCGGCGACTACGCCCAAACCATCAACCTTTATCGACCAATCAACAAAAAAGGCTTGAATCAAAACCCATCGCCCCTTCCCCAGGTGTCTGCCCAAATTTTTCGACAGCCTTGAAACGGCCATTCCCCCTTTTGTCAAAAACTTCGGTCGCTGAGCTTGTCGAATGGGTCGAAGCGACATGGCGTAAGCAAGCAGATGTCCCTTCGACAAGCTCAGGGTCCGACGTAATCAAACCATGACAAAAAGAAATGAAACCCACATCAAAAAAACTACTGATTCGCCCGAATCAACCGCCCCGTATAAGGATTGATAAAAATCGTCTCGTAAAGATCAGGATTGACCACAAACCCGCCAGCCTTGCCCACAGTCGTCAATTCGTCCTGAACATACTTGGTCTTAGTCTGAGTCACATTACTATCATTCACAAACAACGGCCACTTACTCCAATTTTCCGGCGTCTTGAAAATAGCAAAACTAGAAACAGAATTCACCGAAAGTGTTCTTCCTGCCTCCGCAACGGTATAGATTCCGGCGTAATGATCGATACCGACATCTTGATTCGCGAAGATGCTCTCAAGATCACCTGCATCTTCCGCCACATAGAAATAACGAGCGAGTTTGCGGTCATCAACACCTTGAATACTCGCAGCATCGTTTTTACTTTGAGTGAAAGTGAGCCAGTCATCAAGTTTGTAAGGCGACGGCAAATTTGGTGAGTTAGGATCCCAGGCAAAATCACCATCCCCATTAAAATCAAAATTAACAGGACTCGGATTGGGGGCAGTAACTTTATCAACCATTGCTACACAAATCGGTTCATCAACCGCTAACGTACCATCGGAGTTATAACAAACATAAAAAGGTTCATAAAAAAGCGGCGATAATCCTGTCGTCCCACTCGGCGATAACACAGCGGCGGCATAGCCATTAGGCATACGCAATGGTTCTTGATCCAATACCGGTAAATAAATGTAACCCCCAAGATTGGGTGTCCCGGCATCAGGGTAATCATTTCCAGTACCTGTTGAACCTAGTGACAAACACTTTGATGTTTGATTGGGATTTTCAAACCGATACACAAAAACCACCTTACCATTAGGCTGAAAACGAGCAGCGGCTTTGACGTTATTCATGATGGCATACGAGCGGACCCCCTGTAATGCCGCGTTGATGGTATTATACGCTTCAGCCCGGGCGGAACCTGCCTGCATCGCTTTGATCGCGGGAATCGTCAAACCCGCCACCAACGCGATAATCGAAACCACCACCAAAATTTCCACCAGCGTAAATCCGCGTTTTTTCATCATAAATCAACCCATTTGTACCCAATTTTCGGCGTAGGGCGAACGATTGCCCGTCCGCTTCTCATGAGAGCTTTTCCTTATTCTACGCACTGCGTCCAGTCGCCAACGAGGTTTATTTTTCCTTTAACCTTTTATCGGCTAAGCGTTAGCAACGTTTGGAGTGGCCAAGATACTTCCCGACCAGCGGCTCAAGCTCCCGAATGGTGGCCGGCGAAATCATCGTCCGATCGGTCCAGATACCCAATTCCAGACTACTCTGGCACGCACAATTAAAATCCACCTTTTCAGGCATGATCGAAACCACCGATTTTATCAGCTTAATCGCGTTTTCAGCAGCAGTATTCATGTTGCCGATGATTTCCTTGAGCAAATCGCGTTTTTCCATATTCGCGGGTTTGGGTTTCCAACAATCGTAATCCGTCGGCAAAGTCACCAGACCATAGCAGATTTCCGCCTCACGCGCCAGTTTGGCTTCGGGCATACAGGTCATCCCGATCACCGAACCGCCCCACTGCCGATGCAGCAGCGATTCAGCCCGGCTGGAGAATTGCGGCCCTTCCATACAAATATAAGTCCCGCCTTCATGCACTTTTACATCGCCTTCAAGTTTCTGACCCGCCTGAAACAGCAATTTCTGCATCTGCGGACAAAACGGCTGATCGAATTCGACATGGGCGACAATCCCGTCACCAAAAAAACTACCTTCACGTTTAAAAGTTTTATCGATGGCCTGATCGGGAATCAGCAAATCACCCGGATGAACATCTTCACGAAGCGAACCGACGGCGCCACTGGCGATAATATGGGTAACCCCAAGCATTTTCATAGCGAAAATATTGGCGCGATACGGCACATGCGACGGACTGTACCGATGCCCCTGCCCGTGACGGGCAGGGATGCAAACATCGACCCCCTCAAACTGGGTGCAAATAATCGGAGCGCTGGGCCGACCAAAAGGGGTCCGCGGATTATAAGATTCGCCCTGAGAGTTAGCCAAAAGAGATTGTCCCAAACCGCTGCCGCCAATAATGCCTACTTTTAATTTATTCATCTATGTATGCTCCCTAAGTTATACGACCACCATCTCTGTTCTTCCCGAACACGTTGATAACGTTCACATGAATTTAACAAAATCTTTATCTTCTTGACGTCCAACAAACTGAAAGTTTATAATAGCTGGAGTCTAATGTCCATGATCAAGTTAAAAACCCGATGAACGACACGTTAATGGGGGTTAACGTCCAGGAGGTACTTGAATGGTAGTGGAAGAACAACTCAAATCTTGTGAAGGCTGCGGAGCTACCATCTATCCGGAGCATATTACCAATGGCCGGGCAACCATCGTCGATGGAAAATTGCTTTGCCCATTATGTATTGGTGAGAAAAAGTCTCAAACCCAAGCCCCCCCCGCGGTTACCCAGGACGACTCCGAGACGTTGACCCTGGTGGATGAAGCGGAATTCGAACAATCGGGGCGAAAAATCGAAAGTTTCGGTGAAAAACCCAAAGACGAAGACGCCAAAGAAACTCTTTTCCACAGACCCCTGCAAAAAACGGGGACCGGTGCGACTCGTGTCAAAGTGTTCCACACCAAACTCAACGACGGCGCGGTGGAATTCATGACTCAGATCATCAATGACTGGGTCGATAGTAATCCGGACGTCGAAATCAAAAATTCTCAAACAACAGTGGGGGTATGGGAAGGTAAACACGCCGAGCCTCACCTGATTCTGACGGTTTGGTATTGACGAGCCGACTATTTCATTTGCCTGATACGGCAAAGCTCACAAAAAATAACAAATCCAATATTGCAAGCCGCTCGCGGGGGGGCTAGCGGCTTGCCGGTATTTAGTGGGGCCGGCAGGAAAAACTGGGAAAAATAAGGTCTGTCTGTTGCCAAATCGCTTGAACAGGCATGGGATTGGAACGCGCATACAAATTTGATCGCGGGTGGGTAAAGGTCAAAGATACACCAGCGTCATTTCTCCCGCCAGCGGGTTGAGGAAATTGTTTTTACAACATATCTTGTTGTAAAACAATGACTTCCGATTTATTCAGCACACCCTGTTGTCTTAATTTCCGCTTTTTCTACGGCAAAAACTTTTCCGGATTTTTCAATTTCGTCGGCAGGTATTCGCGAACCACAAAATCCAGGCCATATTTGGCGAACGCCTGCTGCTCGACACGCCTTTTCATTTTGAGCATCTGCTCGATGGCCTTTTGCCAGGTTTTATAATGCTGTACAAACGGATCGTTCCGGATCGCATCCTGTGCCCGCTTAATGTCCTGTTCTTTAAGCTCATGGGTCGGTAGCGTATAATCAATAATATCCTGAGGCGTCACACCCAAATATCGCGCCTGGGGCACGCAGAAAAATCGATTCAGGTGCGCGTTATTGCCCGAACCGACCTTGAGCGTGCGATAAATATTCATATATCCATAAGGATCGCCGTCGGTAAACGCATAGACGGGAAGTTTGTTCTCATCCGACAAACGTCGAATGAATCGTCGGCACGCTCGCGATGGAACTCCACCCATGCTGATCATAACACAGTTATAATCATCAAAAAAGTCTTCTTCCACCAGTCGATCAAACATACCGCCGGTCTCGATCGCCAGGATAAATTTCGCTTTGGTCTTGAATTGCAGGTGTTCCACCGACGACGGGACCGTATAGGAGCCTGATCCGAATCGGCTGCAATCGATCTCGATTTTTTCACCCGTTTTACGGTGTTTGTCTACGACGATCAATTTTCCTGCAACCGCTCCGCCATGTTCTTCAGGCCGAAACCGCATCACCTCGCGCGTCACATTCAACATGGCTTCGACGTCATCCATCACGGTGTCGGATTCCGGTTGTTCGTGAAACATCGCGTCGCCCCAGTTCTTGCTCTGGTAATACGCCTCTCTTTTGGTCGCATGACGGTCCGTCTCGACCAGATTTTTCGATAATGACATCATCTTGAGCGTTTGGGCGAAACTCTTGACGGTATTCACCGTCAGCGTTCGAATCTTGTTCTTGCTCTGAATCTGCAGATAACCCTCATCCGGCGCATATCGAACATTGCTCAGCGATCGGATCGGCAATTTCATCGTCGGCTTGTCGCCATGAGTAATTTTCTGATAAACACCATCCGCACTGTTTTTTATTCGGTCCACTATACTTTTATTCATCGATCCTCCCGAGGCCTGTGAGCCTGTGTGTCTTGAAATTCCTGAAAACAAATTTCTTTTATGATTTCATTCAAAAGTGATCTAAATTATTATCGGCCCACCTGCTTGCAGTCAAGCAATCAAATCTCAAATCAAAATAATCTTGTAACTCTCAGGCCCCGAATACCGTTAAAAAGCCGGCGATATCTTGATTTGACAAACCCTGTTCATAGGGCTATATTCTTTTAAATGCAAAGAATTGGCTGTTTTTTTCAGCCGTGGCACGCTTCCGAACCGGCATCTGTCGGTTCGGAAGTTTTTTACCCGGACCTATATTTTTATAATACCTTGCAAAGAAATAAGTTATGGGCGAGTTAAAAATCCCGAAAAAAACATACCAGGCGACGATTCTCGAAAACTATGCCCTGAGGCTTCCGGGGAAACTCAGTAATTATCTCATCAGGCTGCGTTTTGATGAAAAAATTATCTGTAATCCCGGGCAATTCTTCAAATTCAACGTCGAGCCGACACGTGAACAGGAAAAACCACGATTAATAACTGTCAATGAAGAAAATGAAACATCTCAGATGAGCGACTCAAAAGCCGGTGTGGATTTTGCCGTTCAACAGCCACTTATCGCCCGTCCCTTCAGCATCGGTCATGCGGAAGTTCAAGAAAACACGACTATTCTGACTTTTATTTATAAAATTTTTGGCGCCGGCAGTCTTCATATTTCCAAGCTCCAGCAAGGTGAAACAATAAAAGTCCTTGGTCCTCTCGGCGGCAATCTTTTTTATCTGCCGAAAGGCAAAACCCGTGCGATAATGGTCGCGGGCGGTGTCGGTTTTCCTCCCCTTACCTTTTTGGCTGATTCTTTATTAAAAAAATCTATTGATTCTATCGATCTTTTTGTCGGGGCGACTTCGAGCTTGGGTCTGCCGTTGCCGAAAAATCTGTCACAACAGCTCCGGAGCAATACTCTTTCGGATCTTTCACCAATTTTCAGGGTGATTGCCGACCCGAAAGTCAATTTTGGGATTGCCACAGACGACGGTTCGGAAGGTCATCCGGGACTCGTTACCGATTTGTTCGAACGCGCTCTGGCCGATAGCGATCCGGAAAAAACGATGATTTATACCTGTGGGCCCTGGCCGATGATGGCCAAAGTAGCCCGGATTGCCGGAGAACACGGTTTGAATTGTCAGGCTTGTCTGGAAGAAATGATGGGCTGCGGAATTGGCGCGTGCCAATCGTGTGTGGTGAGGATAAAATCTAATAGCGAGCAGGGCTGGAATTATCAACTGGTTTGCCGGGACGGTCCGGTGTTTGATGCCGACGACGTCTTGTGGGAAAAATAAAGTCATGAACATAGATCAAATCGAACATAAGACTGAAATTGATATGTCCGTCGAACTGGCGGGAATCCGGATGAAAAATCCGATTCTTACCGCTTCGGGGATTTGCGGCTATGGGTTGGAGTATTTGCCTTATCTGGACCTGGGCAAAATGGGTGCTTTTACCACCAAGTCCATTACCCTGGAACCCAGAGACGGTAATCCGGCGCCGCGGATGGCGGAAACGCGCGCAGGTTTGCTTAACAGTATCGGTCTGGCGAACGTGGGTGTCGATAAATTTATCGTCGAAAAATTGCCCCAGGCCCGGCGTCTTGATATTCCCATCTTCGTCAACGTCGCCGGTCGAACGGTGGAGGAATATTGTGAAGTCGCCTCACGACTCGACGAGCAGGACGCCATCGCGGGTCTTGAACTCAATATTTCCTGTCCGAACGTCGCCTGCGGCGCGCTGGAATTCGGCGTTGATGCCGATCAGGCGGGCATGCTTGTTTCTGCGGTTCGCAAGGTCGTTAAAAAACGTAAGCTTATTGTCAAACTCACGCCGAATGTCACCGACATTTCCGATCTGGCCCGTGCGGTAGTGGACGCCGGCGCAGATATCCTGAGTCTGATCAACACACTTCGCGGCATGACGATCAACATTGAAAATCGCCACCCGATTTTGCCCCGCGGCGTGGGCGGTTTGTCAGGCCCGGCGGTCAAACCCGTGGCGGTTTATTGCATTTGGAAAGTTTACAACGAAGTCGCCGGAAAACAGAACATCCCGATTATCGGTATCGGCGGCGTGCAATATTGGTCCGACGCCATTGAACTCATGCTCGCCGGTGCTACCGCGGTTGCGATGGGTACGGTGATGTACGTTAATCCGCAGGCTCCGCTTGAAGCGCTTGTCGGTATGGAAGATTATTGTCGCCGTCACAAAGTGGATCGCATCGCGGACATCATCGGCACAGCAGAACCGCCAAGAGCGATATAAGATATTTTTTAAGTTCCTGGGGTAATATCCTGATGTATTTTTGATTTTCAAAAGATGGGCGTGGCCTATCCTACACGATGATTGAAGCTGTACAAAAATTTGTGCTGGATCGGAAATTGATCTGTTTGAATGATCACGTCCTTGCAGCGGTTTCCGGTGGCGCGGATTCTGTGGCGATGCTGATTGTTTTGCGTGAGCTTCAGGAAAGGCTCTCCTTTGGGCTTTGTGTCTGTCATTTGAATCATCAGCTTCGGGGGGAAGATGCCGATGCGGATGAAGATTTTGTTCGCGAATTTTGCGAAAAGATCGGCGTGCCGCTCTATACCGAAAAGCAGGATATTCGGGCGGTTCATCAAACCGTCGGCGGCACGCTGGAAGAAACGGCGCGCCAGGTTCGCTATGATTTTTTTCAACGCGCTGCCGATTATTTCCATGCCGACAAAATCGCCCTGGCCCATCATCGTGACGACCAATGTGAAACCATCGTTTTCAATCTGCTTCGCGGGAGCAGTTTTCATGGTTTGCGGGGTATTCCGGTTTCACGGCCAATCAAGCCTGACCGCAATGTTAAAATTATCCGTCCGATGCTCGGTATATCAAAATCGGAGATTGAACTTTTTCTTCGGGACCGAAAAATCGGTTGGCGGGACGATCACACCAACGCTCTCCTTTGCGCGGATCGCAATGTGATTCGTCATCAGGTTTTGCCGATGCTCGAACACTCCAATCCTTCGCTTCGGCGGCATCTTTTATATCTTGCCGATCAGGCGGCTGGGATTGAAACAATCTTGATCAATCAGGCTAAACGATTTCTTTCGATTTGTCGGCAAACCGAAATCGACATCCGTATTGAAACCTGGCGACTTGAAGACGTGGAAAAAATTGTCGTCTGTGAAGTCGTTCGTCAGATGCTCCTGAGATTTGGAGCAGGGTTGAAGAAATTCAGCACGGATCATTTTCAAGATGTTGCATCGCTGACAAAAAGCAGAATCGATCTGCCCGGCGGGTTATGCGCCAGAATCGAACGAGGCTGGTTGATTATCACCAAAAATAAAATACAACCTTCAACCGTTCAGGTCGTCGACGTTGAGATCGATCAGCCTTGCCGATTTGAGCGATTTGAATTCATCGCCCGACGCCGCGCATTTGACCCCGAAGTTTTTGAAACCTTTCTAAAGTCCAAAACTCGATTTGAAGAATGGATCGATGCCGACAACGTTCAAGGTCCGCTTCGTATTCGTTATGTGCGACCCGGCGACCGTTTTCATCCGTTAGGCTCGCCCGGCAGTAAAAAAATCAGCGACTTTCTGACCGACGTTAAAGCAGGTTTCGCCGAAAAGCCCGGTATCGTGATTACAGACGACCTGGGCATCGTCTGGCTCGTCGGGTTTCGTATTTCCCAGCGGGTGCGCATCGACGAAGAAACAAGAAATGTTATTATCGTCCAAAAGCTGGGGCTGGGATAAAAAGAGATAGAGCTTTTAAAAATAACCTGAGTTCTCGTTAAGGTTTGTTTTGAAACAATCAAACTTTATGGAGGAACTCAGGTTATGCAGCATAGTTTACAGCTTGAGGTGGCGGCGTGTCTAACCGAAGATGGATTTTCTCTCGATGAACTGGTGATCGAAACCCGTCGACTCTTCGAAACCGAAGGGATGGCGGGGCTGATCGGCTTGATCCTGCGGTTGGTGGATGAGTTGATCTGTCGGCGGCTCGTTACCCGGTGAGAGGGTTGGAAACCTGCAGGGCTGCTGTGAACGTCCGGGGTACGAGTATAAGGATGTTCTCGAACTGACCTTCCGGACCAGTGCCGGCCAGGTGAAAATATTACGGCATCGGCTTCGCTGCAAAGTCTGCGGGCCTGTTGGATTCCGGTCCCCGTCTTCACGGGGATAAACGCCAGCGGGAATCCAGAAAACCACTCCAACAGCCAAAAAACTCAAAAAAACGACCAAAAATTTGCATTTTCATAAAAAATATGTTATATTTATATGAAGGAAGCCCCCAAAGCTTCCCAGAGCCGCATCCCCCGGCTCATTCTTCAAAACCCGAAAGACTTTTCCGCCTCTTTTCCGGAGTCTTTTCATGCCTTCGACAACAACCATACTACAATCCGGTCTCATCCACCATCTTTCCC
>JAAZAW010000192.1 GCA_012514125.1 Phycisphaerae bacterium
AGTCCCCGGCTAAGTAAATTCGGCTTATAACCCATCTCATGGGCAACCTTTTTGATCTGCTCCCGACGAGCCGAACTGATCTCAGGATTATCCCGTAGCGCCATCGAAACAGTGGCATGCGATACACCAATCCTGGAAGCAATTTCTTTTAACGAGGTACCCACTTTAAAAAAACCTCATACAAGAATATAAAAAATGAAAACGTCTTACACGTTTCAACTTCAATCTTACACGTTTAAGTTATTCATGTCAATACCTTCTATAAAAAAATATCCCGGATGCGGATAAGATTTGCGATCCCGGCAAATATACTTATTTATAAATAATTTCAACACTAGAGGACAGACAAAATAGTGTGGTGTTATGGCTGAAATGGGTAGGGCAACAGGGTTTAATGTACAACATCGCAATCCAGGCAAAGCTTGAAATACCGAACGCTGTTCCTCTCTATCTCGGTATTTAAAATGGTTATCCGAAGGATACCAGACCGGTGCAGCTTTCATAAGAGTATATTTTTGGATACCTTTCTTCCCGCAGCCTGTGGTCCGCAGTCCGTAGTCCATTTTCAGAACCAGGGGCCCGATGTTGATCGGCGAAGGTGGATTTCATCCATGACCGCGTTGCCGCGATGGGTTACCAGGTACACGACGAGTTCCGCGATCTCCTGGGGTTCGATCAGGTCGCCTTTTTTGATATCGGGGCGGACGCGCGTGACCATTTCGGTATCGACCCCGCCGGGGCAGATCACGTGGACGCGGATGTTTTCATCTTTTAATTCCTCGGCCAGCGCGATCGACATGCCGCGAAGGGCGTGCTTGGATGCGCCGTAGGCCGTTTGAAGGGGATAGCCCTTGACGCCCACCACCGATGAGATATTGATGATATAGCCCCGGCCCATTTTGCCCAGCCACGGGATCGCCTCGCGGCACAGGATGTACGGGCCGCGTGCGTTGATGGCCATGCAGCGATCGTAATCGGCCGTGGTCGTCTCGGCGAGTCTGGCCGAGTGTGTGATGCCCGCGTTATTGACCAGGATATCGATTCGTCCGAAATGGTCCCCCGCCGCGCGGATCAGGTTTTTGAGCGAGCCTTCATCGGTCATCTCGACGGGGACCACCATCGCCTCACCGCCCGCTTTGGCGACGTTTTTGGCCGTCTCATCCAGGGCCTCGCGATCGCGGGCCGCCAGGACCAGCGATGCGCCCTGGCCCGCCAGAGCCACCGCGATCGCACGGCCGATGCCACGGCTCGCGCCCGTAATCACTGCCACCTTACCACCGAGTTGTTTATCCATAGAATTTCACCTTTTCTTCGACCAGATTCCTGCGTAAACTGTATACTTAGGATAAAGTCTCGCAACCCGAAATCAAGGAGATTCGACGATGACCGTATACGATGCCGTCAAAAACCGAAGAAGCGTCCGGAGCTTCAGCGACAAGGCTATTGCCGCGGATGTTCTCGAAAAAATGAAGCAGGTCCTGCGATATGCGCCCTCGGCCTGTAACTTACAACCCTGGCGATTCGTGATCGTGACCGATCCGAAACTTCGCGGGGGATTGGCCAAAGCGTCCTGCGATCAACTCTGGATGGCCCAGGCACCGGTGATTGTCGTCGCCTGCGGTTTTGCGGATCAGGCGTACAAGAAAATGGGTGGCCGTGGCAACAGCATCGATATCGATCTGGCCATCGCACTCGATCACCTGACGCTCGCGGCGGTGGAAGAGGGGCTGGGCACCTGCTGGATCGGCGCGTTCAGGGAAGAGGAAGTCAAATCGCTTTTGAATGTCCCCGGGAATGTCAAGGTCGTGGCCATGATCCCGCTGGGCTATCCCGCGACGGCGATGGAACTGCGCAAGGTGGAAACGAATGAAACGGCGTTCCGGAAGCGGGCGACGCAAATCGTCAGCAAGATCAAACAGACGATCCACGCGGAAGCTCATCATCCGGCGATTCAGAAGA
>JAAZAW010000020.1 GCA_012514125.1 Phycisphaerae bacterium
ATCGGAAACACGCCCCAGCCAGCTTTGAACCACTCGCCGACTGGGGATATGATAAAAACTACTGTTGATTTCGATGGTATCGCACAGATGCGCCATATACGCCAGACGATCGAATTTACCTCCGGCTCCGGACGGATAAACCACATCCTGCCAATCGTCGTAGCTCCAACCGGCTGTCCCGATCAGAATTTCCCCCATACGCTCCCCTTCAAATCCAAAGAAAATTATTTCGCAGGCAGTATAATCGTTGAATCCGCTTTGAGGTTCATCGGATCATTGTTCAGTTTTTTATTGAGCTGGAGAATTTCCTTCCAGCGGGCACTGCTTCCAAGTTGATCGTGAGCAATAATCTCAAGGGTATCGCCATATCGAACTTTATAAGTGCGTGTCCTGCCTGAAGACGAAGTCGCAGCAGATTTGCCGGCGTTGGTCGTTTCCTTGACCTTTTTAGGCGAGGTTGCAATCGTTTCCGAAGCCGCGGGGATAAAGAGTTTATCGCCCACTCTCAACTTTGTCGGCGAAACTTTGGGATTCGCATCGGCAATCAATGTCCATTTTTCACCCTTGCCGTAATATTCCTGGGCGATTTGATAAAGGGTATCGCCGGACTTGACGACATGGGTTTTCCGGACATCGTCCAGCGTCAAATTCGTCTGAGTTTTTTTCAAATCGACGTCGGCGACGACAACTTCCGTTTCAGGCTTGACAGAGGTCAGTTCCGGTTCCAGACGGATCGGCTGGTTGGGAACGATCTTATTCATCGCCGATTCCATCTCAGCCATTTTGGCCTGCCGATTTTTTTCTGTCATTCGAACCGGCCTGGTGGTCGGTGTATGGGTCAGAGGCTCCAGATCGATCGTCCAGACCGCCTTGGATTCACCGCCGGCAACCGGCTTGGGCGAGGTAGTTTCAGGCTCGGCCAATGGCGTAATCGTCACCGGTTCTTCAAGCCGCGGGGGCAGCACCGAAGGCGATTGGACATCGGGCGAGACCGTTACAGGCTCCAGCGGTTTGGGTGCGGTGACCTCGATGGTCTTTTCACTGTCACTGAAAAAGTATATGGCGGAAACCACCACACCAACGAGTACGACAACAAGTGCAATCTTTACTTCCTTACGCATGGCAAGGCTCCATGATTCAAATAATCAAAATTATTCCGGTATAATATCCGTATTATACCATTCAACTTCTACTCTGTTTCCGACACGGGTGTTTTACTTTTGAACACATTGGACCATCCCAACAATAGCGGTGACGCGATCGCTATCGACGAATAGGTTCCGAACATGATACCCAGGATCATTACATAGCTGAATCCTCTCACGCCCTCGCCGCCGAAGATGTACATGATGATCATGACCAGGAACGTCGAAATCGATGTAATGATCGTTCGCGACAAAGTCTGGTTAATCGAGTCGTTGATCAGCGATGAAGAAAGCTCTTTATGCCTGCTCTGACTTTCGCGAATCCGGTCGAATACAATAATTGTATCATTGACCGAGTAACCAATCAAGGTGAGGAACGCGGCAATCATGGAAAGATTTAATTTAAAGTCCTGAATCAGCAACGCCCTTCCAAACGCCGTCTCGGCGATCCACGCGGTAATCATCACCAGACCCACCACGCAAAGAATGTCGTGAATCGTCGCCACATTGGCTGCGATCCCGTGGCGAAGCGTCCCGAATCGAATCCACAGATAAACTCCAATCGCCAGAAACGCCAGAACCAACGCCAGTACCGCCGCCAGTCGCGTCTGAGTCGCCACCTGTCCGGCAAACTGCGTTACTTTCTGTAAACCGCTGGTTCGTGTCATTGCTTCCTGAAGCAATTTCATCTCCGGCTCGACCACCTGCGATTGCCAGGCCTGCGGGTCTTCGTCATACAACGCATCCTGATTCACCACCACCATGGCGATGCGATTATAGCGGACCTGATCCGGTGAAAGTTTCGACAAATCCTGTCCCGCTGCGGGGGTCAATCCCACCAGGTCGAAAATACTCGATGCCTGCATTTTTTCATAGTCAGGCTGAAGCCTCATCGCATCCACCCTGCCTTGTAATTCGCCGATTGTTACCGCAGGCTCGATATCCGAAACCACAAAAGCGGCTCCACCGATGAAATTCGGCACATATCCCGGTGCCTTCGGATCATCGATAACCTGTCCGAGACGCTTGCGGGTAATCGGATAGACTTTGATGTCCGGGTTGAACCGAATCGGCTGCTGGATATTCAAATATTGGCCCATGTTCTGAATAATCGCATCGACGACCAGTCTTTGCGAGGTCGCTATGGTCACGATTTCATAATTCGTTCCTTCTTTCCCAATACTCTGAACCTGGGCACCCGAAAGCTCCCGACCGGTTTTGGCGGTCTCCTCAGCGACCTGTTTAATACGGTTTTCCACCGCTTCGGCGGAAAGTTTCAGGTCCGGATTGACTCGGAAGGACACGGTATTGTTGCCTCGAATTTCCAAAGATCCTTTTTCAATCTGGTCATCCATAAACGACAGCAAACTCGCTTCGACACGTTGAGCGTCGATATTCTGGAACGTGAGGGTATAGGAATTTTCCGAACCGGGGGCCTGAGTCAATTGGGCCGATTCAAACGCACCGGCCGATTGCGTCAGCGCGGTTCCGCTCGCCTTGATCTGGTCGCGGACATCTTCGATCCCCAGCGAATCCGCCGACTTAAGTTCGATCTGGACCGCCGTTCCACCGCGAAACTCAATATCATATTTGTCGCTTCCGCGAAGAGGCCAAAGGATAACGGCCACCAGAATGAAAATCACATTCAACAGCCAGATATACTTTTGATAACTCATCCAATTAATATTCGGACGTTTGATCAACGAAAGCATTGGCAGCTTCGAGATCGAAGTATAGGACACCAACAGGTTGAAAATAATCTTGGTCACAAAAACCGCTGTAAAGATGTTAATCACCAGACCCAGACCCAGCGTCAGGGCGAAACCTTTGATTTCTTCCGTTCCGATATAATACAACACGACGCAAGTGATGATCGTCGTTACGTTCGAGTCGATAATTGTCGGAAGCGCCCGATCGAAACCATTCTTGATGATCAGTCTTAAACTTTGGCTGCGCTCTTTTTCCTCACGCATACGCTCAAAAATCAGAACGTTCGCATCGACCGCCATACCCATACTCAAGATCACACCGGCGATACCTGCCATTGTAAATGTCGCCTCAAGCGCCGCCATCGCCGCCAGAAGCAGCAACAGGTTCAGCGCCAGCGCGAAATCCGCAATCGCACCCGCCCACATGTAGTAAATCACCATAAAGACCACCACCGCGACCAGTCCCCACTTGGCTGCGACAAAACCGGCGTTGCGGTTGTCCTGCCCAAGGCTCGGTCCGATACTGTTGACGGCAATGGGCGTGTCTTTAAGCCTCGCTTCAAGCGAGCCGGCATTGAGCGTGCTCACCAGATAATTGACTTCCTCCACGCTGAATTTGCCGGTAATGATCCCGCGTTGACTGATGGCCGATTGAATATTCGGAGCACTGTAGACCTTGTCGTCGAGAACAATCGCCAGCGGATTTCCGATATTGTTTCGCGTCAGTTCCAGGAACATCCGCGAACCGGCGTCGTTAAATTCAAATCCGACGGCAGGCATTCCTTTGTCGTCACGGGTCGGATACGCCGAAGACAGCTTCCAGTCCGGACGCGATCGATCCATCACTTTGAGCGGATTTTTCTGATACGCCAGAACCCAGTTTTTCCCGCCCCACTCGTGTGTAATTCCATAGACCGATTCTTTTTTGGAAACTTCATACCAGGCGAACTCATCATCGGGACGAGCGCGAGGTCCTTTTTCTTCCAGGTTCTTGATATAATTGGAATAGGCATCGGGGTTTTCCATCGGCGCCAGAATGTGAAATTCCAGCACACCCGCACCGCGCAGCAATCTCATCAGATCGTCCGGCGAATCCAGCGGACCTTTCTTGGCGGACCACTGATCGTATGCCGTCACCACTTGCTTGATCTGCTCGACGCGCGTGGGATACTTGGCATAGAGACTTTCGAGCACTTTTTCCCGTTCGTCTTTCGCCAGTTCCAGCACTTCGTTAACTTCGGTCAGGTCTACATTCGTCGCCAGCATCTGGTCCAGAACGTCTTCATAGTTCTGTTCCAGGTCCTGTATAACGTCCTGGGCTTTCTTTTCCGCCAGCGACTTTTGCCAGGCGTCATACGCATCGACCAGCCGGGGCATCAGTTCTTCACGTGCCGGAACCGAACCAATCAGGCTCTTGAGTCGACCCTGTCTTTCCTGTCCCGAAAGGGCCAAGGCCTGTTCCAACTGGAAGACGGAAATATTCGACGCGGTCAGGGTATCTATCGCCTTCTGATATTCTTCCCGACGCATGGAAGCGTCTTTCGGCGGCAGAGGCATCTGAACTTCAAGACGGGTATCGCCCACAGGACGCCACACCAGGTTGCGCACACCGTTGGGGTCCACACGCTGTTTCAATACCGTCATCACGTTCGTGGAAAGATCGTTTGTCTCATCCAGCCCTGTCGTATCGATTTCATAAAGCAAGCTATGACCGCCGACCAGGTCGATCCCGCCCTTAAGTTGCTTATTCACCGGAGTGATTTCATAAATTCCCCAAAGAACAAGCACGCCAATCAGAGCCAATTTCCATAACAGGTTTCGATCTCGCATACAAAATTACCTTTCGGAATCGCTATTACATAGTTTAAAAACTAAAAAGAGTAAAAGTTCCCTTTTTGAACACCATGGAGGTATTATCGGCAACTTTCACACTAAAATATTGCCTAAGCTTCGGTTTTTTCAGCATCAGCCGAAGAAAGCACCCGCTGAACCGCTCCTCGGGTAAATTTGATCCGCGTATTGGAGTTGTCATCGACCTTGATAATGATTTCTTCCTCGCGAACTTCCATGACGGTCCCGATAATTCCGCCGATGGTCATCACTTTATCATACTTTTTGATGGTTTTGAGCATCTGGTCACGCTTCTTTTGCTCTTTCTGACGAGGCCGAAGTGCGATAAAGTAAAAAATACCAATAAAAATCACAAACATAACGATCAACTGCATCGGATTGCCCTGAGACGGTGTCGTCGGGGTCTCCGTAACCGGTGCCGTTGTCTGAGCCAATATCTGCATTAACGTCATTTTAAAACCTCCTTAATCTTGAGTTGTTTTATTATTATTCCCTTTATTGTTCTGATCCGCAACTATTTCCTGCCCTTCCCATACCGATTTGACCTGTTCGATAAGCGAATTAAGTCTATTTTCGCAGATTGCCAGACGAATTTCCCGCATGAAATCCTGAAAAAATGCAATATTATGAATACTCAGCAAAATCGGACCCAGCATCTCGTTGACCAGAAATAAATGCCGAATATAAGCACGTGTGAAATTCCTGCAACAATAACATTGGCATTTTTCATCAATCGGGGTGAAATCCAGCTTATATTTTTCATTCCGCAATCGCATCGGACCATTCGTCGTAAACGCATAGGCATTTCGCCCGTTCCGCGTCGGAAGCACACAATCGAACATATCGATCCCCGCAGCGACACTTTCGACCAGATCGACAGGCCGACCCACACCCATCAAATATCGCGGCTTATCCTGCGGCAATTTCGGCACAAACTCATCCACAATCGGTTTTCGCTTCTCAGGCGGCTCGCCGACCGACAAACCACCCATCGCGTAACCCGGAAAATCCATCTCCACCAATCGATCCAGACAATACTGTCGAAGCTCCGGATACATCGACCCCTGAACAATCGCAAAAAGCGCCTGATCGTCGGGCCTCTGGTGCGCCTGGCGACATTCTCCGGCCCAGCGAATCGTCCGTTCCACCGCAACCTTTGCCTCGCTAAATCCCACAGGCCAGGGCGAACATTCGTCGAATACCATAATAATATCCGCACCGAGCTTGTTTTCACTCTCAATCACCGACACCGGATCAAAACGAATCAACTGCCCGTCCACGTGTGAGCTGAACGTCACACCGTCCTCGTCGATTCGCCGCAGACTCGCCAGCGAAAAAACCTGAAATCCGCCGCTGTCGGTCAGAATCGGCTTGTGCCAATTCATGAATTTATGAAGCCCACCCGCCGCTGCCACCACGTCCGCCCCAGGACGAAGCACCAGGTGATAGGTATTGGATAACATGATCTGAGCACCGGTCCCTGCCAGCAAATCCGGAACAAGCCCTTTGACCGATGCCCGCGTCCCCACCGGCATAAACGCCGGAGTATCGAACACACCATGCGGCGTGGTGATCCGCCCTGCACGGGCCTGTGTACTCGTATCGATATGAGAAATCGTAAACTTCAAAGCACTCACGTTAACTGATTTGAACCTTTATCCTGACTTTTCGCTTCGCATGGAATGTCGTAACACATCCTCGTTCCTCGTCGCAGGCGGCGTTACGACCAACCCGCATTCCCAAAAAACAAGCGGCGACCGCGAGGCCGCCACTTGCATGTTTTCTTTTCATCGGCCAATGTTTTAATTGTATCGGCCAACTCTGTGAAAGAGAATTAAATTATGAAACTTCTTTCACGCAATTTCAATGCGGCGATTATTCTTCGTCGCTCATATCCGCATCGTCTTCCTCAATGTATTCATCATCCGCATCGTCCAGACCGTCCGTATCGTCGGCATCCAGGTCCGTCGAATCGTCAGCGCCCATATCCGGCATTGTCGGAAGCATATACCGAAAATGCGACAAATTCGAAATCACTTCAAACGGAACCACCATGTCCAGCTTGAGCGAACTGCCTTCCACCGAACCTACCGCCCCCACCAGCGGGGTCTCGATCGCCGGGAACGTCGAAGCAGCAGGTTCATCCCCTTCCGCCTCATCATCGTCACCCGCCATCATCATCGCCATCGCACCGCTGGCCAACTTACCAAAATCAAAATACATTTCCATCAACCGATTCTTCGGCAACATCTTCGCCGTCTGAACCACCTTCGCATTCTTCGCCAGCGGAGTCGTTCCCTCTTTCGCCGACTTGATCAAAGTCCCCATGCTCTTTTCATCCCCGCCGAACATCGTCACAACCAACTTCTCGTTCGCCGGTGCGATCATCACGCGAACCAACCCATCCGTCGAACCCAGCAGCGTCGCAAGCATCGCTTTAACCTGCGCCATATTCGGATCCGACATCCCCGGCATATTCATGACACTGTTCAAATCCACCGTAACCCGATCCACCGAAACATCGCCCGCCTTCATAACGCCCGTTTCATACTGAAACTTCACGTTCTCTTTCGACTGAGCAACGCCCATCTTGCTCTGCATTTCAAACATCTGCCGGGTCAAATCGATAAACTTCTTTGCGTCTTTCGTCGTCGTCACCTGCTGCAACTCAAACATCGGCTCACCAGGCTTCGCCGACTTGATCGCCAGCTTTATCGATTGCCCCAGATTCATCAACGCCAATTCCCGACTCAGCTTCTTATACTTCTCCGCATCCGCAGGGTCCGTAAATCCCGGATTGATCTGCAAAAATGCCTCCTGAAGCTTCGTAATCTTAGGCTCCCACTGCCAGCCTGCCGCAAACGCAAATCCATCTCCCGCCACTCCCTTGATCAAAGGCTTGTCCGTCTGCTTCTGCGACGCCAATAATCCCGCCATCTCCTGGCCGGACTTGAAATTCAACGAAAATCCCGTCTGAATAAGGTCAAGATCGAGCTTAACACCCACATCCAGACTATCCGTCTCATTGATAAATCCGACCAGCGCGTTGATCATCGCTCCAGCAGCCTGCATCGCCTGCATCTGGGCCTTGTTCTTCTGATCCGCCGGATCGTCGTCCCCGCTCATACCGTCCATTCCGCCCATCGCCCCCATCTGCATCATCGCGCCGAATCCCATCAACATCGGCTGAACAAACTGACCGATCGACTGAATGTTCACATGCGCGAAAATATCCGATTTCTCCAACAACTTTCGCGATGAAGCGTCCATCGACGCATCGATCCCTTCTTTGCTTTCCACAACCGCCTTAACGATCGCTTCCGTCGGACCGAGCACCACAAACACGCCCTTCTTACCAAAATAAACATCGCCAAGCTCTTCGCTTGAACCCTTCATCACTCCGGGCGTCTCGGTCGTCTGGCCCTTCAAATCCGCTGCCAGCTTCTCGTACTCTTTTACCGACACAATCATCGCCACAGGCTCATCGCCATACAAATCTTTCCGCATCACCACCAGCGCCATCGGCTTGGACATCTCCACCTGACCGCTCACACCGATCATTCTGCCGATTTTCTTCTGGACGCCCGGAGCCTGCATCCCAAGCCGAACCGCGTAAGAATCAATCATTCTTCCCGACTTGTTCAAGTCGTTAAAAACAGTCCCCACCCACGCATCAGCCGGAACCGCCGACAAAATGGTCCCGCCCGTCATCGGCACTTTCGCCGGTTGTGTCGTCGCTTGTCCAAAAGAACAATGCATACACAATAAAACGATCATCGCCCCCATCAATGTTTTTGCTTTTAGACCCGTCATACTACCTACTCCTTTCGTTACTTTTAAAAAAGAAGGAATGTGAATTGACTATATCCGCAATAAAGTTCAAGGTCAAGAAAAAGAAGCTCCAATACTTTTCACAATATTCCACGTCCTTTGATATCGTTTTCTCTCGTCCAAACATCGGATTCTTATCGCATAAACTTTCTTTACTTTTCATAGTTGATATCTTATACTTTTTCCCTGACAACAAGTTGCGACCACTTTCGTCATGAATATAATTTCGACTCAACGGGAGTCACAGATGAGTATATATTGAATATTTCCGTGACGTTTGTTCCGGGTTAGAAATAAAAAATAATGGATCGCAATTTGCCGTCACAAACGGGTCAAGCTCGGCAAACGTCAAAATGAAAAATGCGACACATTGTTTGAGAAGGGAAAAATTATGATCGCCAAAGCAGGTTCCAGAGTTACATTCATCTTCTCGCCTTCTGCCCCCATTAAACAAGCGTCTTTGGTCGGCGATTTCAACAAATGGAAGATCAAAGCCGACGTCATGCAGCAAATGCCCGACGGTTCATTCCGCAAAACCAAAAAATTGGCTCCAGGCCGCTACGAATACAAATTCTACGCCGACGGAATTTACTGGAACGACCCCGAAGCCGAATCGCAAACCATCAATCCCTACGGCACGCTCAATTCCGTCATAAATATCCAGTAATACACCCTGACATTGTATTAAAAGAACCTTCAAAAAACCGACAGGAGCCCCCTCGACGATCACATCAATCGTCTTCTCCCCCTACCATCCTGGCGGTTCACCGCTTTTAAACAATCTCCCTACCGCTTAGTCTCCTTCTTCGCAGGAATCAACCCTTTAAGTACCCCTTTTACTTCGTCACCTGCCTTGCGAAATTCACCGTCAACCTGTTCGCCGCTTTTTTTCAACTCATCCCCAAGCGTCCTGATCCCACCCATCGAAGTTTGGATCGATTTGAGTGTCTCATCAGGAACAAGCCCCTTGCCCGACTCCGCCACTCCTTCAAGAATCGCGATAAACACCTTTCCCAATGCCTCTGCCGTCGCAGGCGTATCCTTCTTGCCTCCAAGATCGGTCAATTTAATCGGCGGCAAAAGAACTGGCACTGCCTGACCCTCCAGCATAGGTGAAGAAATGCCCACCTTGCCCTTCTCAATCACAAGCCGTTCTATCTTCACCGATTGCGACGACTCCTCCGTCTGAGCAGCATCTCCTTTCGAAAAACGCGATGTATTTTTCGCCAGTCTGCTAAGGTTCGATTCCGTCAACCCCTGTTCGAGGGTAATATCCGGTGCCTGGATCACTATTTCATAAATCACAGGCTCATCAGTCCGAAACGAAGCGATATCCACCCGGGCCGATGCCTGCTCGATGGAAAAAGCCTGAGCCGTCTTATACCCTTCCGGATTGCCGATAACCAAACCCCGAATCTGAGCTTCACCGCTTAAAATCCCCACGTGAACATCCTCAACGCTCACAGGAACCTGCAAAGCCCAACTCATGGACTTTTCGATTCCAACTCGCGCAATCGAATCCAGACGAATCACCAGGACAACCGCCCCCACCACAATCACCCCAACAACCACCAGCACAGCCTTCAAGATTCGTCTAAAAAGCTTGCTACCTTTATTCTCCTGATTTTCACTTGTCATCGGCATCTCTTTCCTAAAAAATGTAATAGTTCACCAACACACAGTATATCGAAAAAAACAAACTCACGTCAATTTCCCAATAATACGCTTTTGACTCAATACCCTCTAAAAAATATCAAAATTTTCTATCCCTAACCTTGTCAAAGACTCAAAGCAACATAGCCTAAGCAACCACAAGCCCTCCCCACCTTCTTTGACTTCTTCACCTTCCTCGACTCTTCCAGACTCCCCGACTTCTTTGACTTTTCCATCTCTATCTTCCTTGGTGTCGTAGCCTCTTGGCGGTTCCCTTCTCTTCCAACTTTCTCACTTTCACACCTTCACATCTCTCCAAAATAGAAAAAGGCGGCCCGCAAGCCGCCTCTATCTTTCTCCCTTTTTTATCGCAAGGTGAGCATCACCCTCTTTTCTTCCCGAAGCCTGTAGCCCGAAGCCCGTAGCCTATCTCTGCCCATCTCTACGCCCAGAGAATCAACCCAGGCTCATAGGGCGAAGGCATATCCTCATTCTTCGGAATCACCCGAACACCATATCCATGAATGCCCGTCTGATTGCACGGAATCGTACCCTTATACGCATATACATTCCCGCTCGTCTCGATACATTCCATCGAAACAGCGCGAGTCTGTGTCAATTGACCATGACCGTCGATCCTGCCGATATACAACTGAACATCCACATCCGAAGGCTTGAGTTCGCCAAGACGAATCGACGCCCGGATTTCCAGGTCCGCACCGACTTTCAACTTGTCCGGCGACGTCTGCTCCACCAGATCGAATCGAATCGCAGGCCAGTTCTTGTTCACACCCTGTTTCCACTTCGACAGATTAATCGCTCGCGAATAATCCAAGCCGGCGATCTTTTCCACCCATTCCGACGCCGGTAAATAAAACCGCTCCGCATATTCGCGAACCATACGCGAGGTATTGAATTCCGACGACAGCGTCGCCAGCGATTCCTTCATCTTCTCGATCCACAAGCGAGGCAGACCATCCGTCCCGCGATCATAAAACAACGGCACAACTTCCTTCTCGAGCGTATCGTACATCGCCTGCGACTCGACCTGGTCCTGATACTGCGTATCGTCATACATCTCGCCCGAACCAATCGCCCAGCCGTTTTCCTTGTTATACCCTTCGTCCCACCAACCGTCGAGAATACTCATATTCAACCCGCCGTTGCACGCCACCTTCATCCCGCTCGTGCCCGACGCCTCCATCGGACGCCGCGGCGTGTTGAGCCAAACGTCCACCCCCTGAACCAGATAACGCGCTACGTTCAAATCGTAATCTTCAATAAAGACCACCCGCCGACGCAAATCTTCTCGCCTCGCCAAATGAATGATCTGACGAATCAAATCCTTGCCTTCCGCGTCGCGAGGATGCGCCTTGCCCGCAAAAATCAACTGAACAGGACGCTTCGGATCGCCCATAATCCTGACGATTCGTTCGATCTCCTTCAAAAGCAGCGTCCCGCGTTTGTACGTCGCAAATCGTCGCGCAAACCCGATCGTTAATGCTTCCGGATCCAACGCTTCGTCCGCCTGCTGAATCTCCGACTTCGTCGCCCCGCGACGGATCAACTGCATCCGGAGCCGTCTGCGGGCAAATGTCACCAACCGCTCACGCCGACGCTCGTGCGTCCGCCAGAGTTCCGCGTCCGGGACCGTAAACACCCGCTCCCACGTCTTCATGTCGCTCGGATTTTCCCGCCACTTCAATCCCAGATACCGCTCCATCAAATCCATCATGTCATGACTGATCCAACTGGTAATATGAATACCATTGGTGATGTGTTTGATCGGAACTTCTTCCACCGGAACCTCAGGCCAAACCCGCTGCCACATCCGACGCGAAACATCTCCGTGAAGCTTGCTCACCCCGTTACTGAAATTCGCCAGACGAAGGGCAAGAACCGTCATGCAGAATGGCTCGTTTTCGTCCGACGGGTTCTGACGCCCAAGCGACAGAAACTGTTTGCGAGATAATCCCAGAGATGTATAATACGCCGAAAA
>JAAZAW010000193.1 GCA_012514125.1 Phycisphaerae bacterium
CTAATCCCATGGCGTTGGACGTCTCAAACCAGTTGGGTGTGCGGAAGCCCACCTGTGTGAAAGTTCCAGCGGTGTTCTTCAGGTTTTGGATAATACCTGGGGTTGCAATACGATATATCCCATGATTGAGACCTTTGTTCCAATGTCGTCCTGCCCCATCGAGAGTTCCGGCAAAATGGTCGGAAAAATCAACGAGAATTCCGTCTCCTGCCGAAATCGACTTCGTATGAAGCGCCTCTTTCACCGCTTCCGGTGTACCGATGATGATAATGCGATAATCCTGATCAGGAATCGCTACAGAGACATCACAGAAGGTCTTGCCTTCGGATTCCCGCCCTTGGCCCGCAAGTGCATGTCCGGTTTCTGCGTCGCGAATATCCAGATTCTGCAGATCGATGCCCGGTTCAAAAAGGCCATCGCTCGTGTTGATCGAGATCGTCACATTCGGATAAGCATTCTCTCCCGGATTGGAAACAAACAACAAAGACACTTGGGGTTTGCGGTAAACGGCGATTTTGACATCTTCCTGATCCGACGAGGCCACTTCTTGCCGCCAGAAAGGCAGGCACTGTGCCTCCCATATCTTAAAATGTCCGCGAATGTTCAGGTCTCTGTGTAATATGTCTTGGTTGCTCCAGGCTACCCAGTATTGCGTATCACAGAGCCAGAGTAAAGAAAGCATGGCACGCGTGGAACGAATGGATTCCAAACCCGACATCAATTGGCCGCGATATTCCGGCAGCCAGAGAAAAGGAATGCCCCGCTGGTGTCCGCGAAAAAATGATCCGCGACAGTCATCAGAGGTCATGACCGAAGTGTAAAATGATTCTTCACCCGTTAATCTTAACAATGCCTCCAGACCGATAGCAAAGTCTACGAAGGGATAGGCGGCTGCCGCCTCATGGCCGACAATCACCGTGTCCGGCTTTTCCTTTCTGAGCGCCTTATAAATTCGTTTGTACATTTCACGCGTCGCAAGCAGAGGATAGATTTCATCGGGAATAAGATGGTCCACATGCGCAGGATTTTGGCAGGAACGAAAAATCTGATTGTCGTAATAGTAGCCGTCGATATTCAGTTTTTTGAACAGATCGTCCATAAACCATACCTTGTAGTCCGGGAAGGAAGATCGGCCGCATATAAAGAGCCGGCATGGACACTCTTCACTTACGGTCTTTCCCTCTGCAATATCTTCTGCCGTGAAACGGGTCGCCGTCTGACTCCATTCTTCCTGGTGTTCGAATACCACCGGGTCGAGCGCGGTATGTTCCGTGCCTACCGTATAGATCGTGACTTTTGAACCGGGGCAAACTTCTCGGAGCCGGGCGGCATATTGGTTGAAACCGGCGATATTGTACGGCTTGGGATTCCCACTCCACGGACAATACGCCAATCCGTCGCTACTCGCCGCTTCCGCACACCACTTGCTAAGATTTTCAGGCGTCTCAGGCTGGTGGTACGCCAGCTTGATGAAAATCGGTGTCATGCCGGTTTCGCCCCAGCGTTTATATGAATCAGGAGCATCTCCACATCCAGAAACGAAATAGCGTCGCCAGTCTTCGCGCATGGGTTTTACGGGCATCGGGTTCCAGC
>JAAZAW010000194.1 GCA_012514125.1 Phycisphaerae bacterium
GCTCGCGACGATCATGTCTCCCGCCATTCCATTACTGCAATCAAAATAGGCTATCATTTCCCTTTCGCACTCCCAATATTTTACAAAACAACATTATCGGTCCTGAATTTTCCGGCTAGACCCTCTCTTCGTGAGTATTTTCCACAAAAAAATCCATTCCATAGCATTATCCTCTCTAAGTTGCAAGGTTTCCACTCCGAACTTAACCCCCAATTAATTAATTTTCCATTCCTGCCGATAAATAAAGGACAGGGTCATTCAAACAACAAATTACTGGGTAAGATCATGAACGATAGACGCCGATATTTCAGATTGCCGACAACATTACCGCTCGATATCTCTCTGCCGGGACTGTCTTCCAAAAGAATCTGTCGCATGAGTTCAAATGTCTCTGCCGGCGGAATTTATTTCCACACTTCCCCCGAAGACCACGTTACCGCGGGTCAAACCATCGCATTGCGCATCCCTGTTCCTCCTGCCGTCGGAAGATCCCTCGAACAAACCGTTCTCCAAGGCCGTGCCACCGTCCTGCGAGTGGAAAAGGCGGACTCCGACATCCCTGCGGGTCAACTCGGTGTCGCTTGCGCTTTTACCGAACCCCTCCGATTCGCTTGATCGTCTTTGATTTTCCAAACAAAATCAAACTCTACCAGTTCAATACCGCCTCCGGCGCCTCCGCCAGATTCGACGCCAGCCAATCCGCCCCAGCCAATTCCTTTGCGCTGAAACTTGTCATAAGCCCCAGGCAACGCGCTCCTGCCGCCCTGGCAGCCTGAACCCCATTGACCGCGTCTTCCACCACCAGACAATTTTTCGGATCCAATCCGATTTTTTCAGCCGCTGCGATAAAAATATCCGGCGCGGGTTTTTTATTCACGACATCCTCGCCTGTGACGACCGCATCAAAAGTTTCCAAGGGCAACCCAATCTCGGAAAGATTCCCCCGAACCTTTCGCCAGTCCGCACTCGATGCCACGGCAAGTTTGATGTCCATCGCCCGACACTTTTCGATAAATTCTCGCACTCCCGGCAGAGGCTTGAGTCGACCTTTGATAATTTCCAGATAAATATCATATGTCCGTTTTTTGTCTTGTTCGATATCGATGGGAAAGTGATATTTTTCCGCCACGCCGCCGATGTAGCGATTTTCGCCCGCTCCTACGAACGGCAGAAAATCCTCCGTTTTGACCTTAAGTTTCTTTTCGGCAAACATCCTCATCGCCGCTTCGCAAATAAACGGCTCGGAGTCCACCAGCACTCCATCCATATCGAAAATCACACCTAAAGGTAATCGTGTTGACATGATTGTTTCCTGCTATAAAAATTTTTATTTTATCTTTTGTCAAATAAATGATCTTTCACAACATACATCACGGGCTTGCCCCTGTCAATTGAACCGGACACACCGACGTCGGTCTCCTTCCGAAAAGCGTGGTTTGATTTCTTTTTTGAAACTTCTATAATGTTGTCGCGTAAAACTCTAAAAAAGGAAAATTTCCGATGAGATCAACTATCGCTTTGTGGATCAATTCTGCTCGCCCTAA
>JAAZAW010000195.1 GCA_012514125.1 Phycisphaerae bacterium
CGCAGGATCCCTACAAACAGCTCGAGCTGGCTGTGAAAGCTGTTTTTGATTCCTGGAACTCCAAGCGCGCCATCGACTACCGCCGCCGGGAGAACATTCCTGATGACCTCGGCACGGCTGTCAACGTTCAGACGATGGTCTTCGGCAACATGGGCGACGATTCCGGTACCGGCGTTGCCTTCACACGTAACCCCGCCACCGGCGAAAAAGTCTTCTACGGCGAATGGCTCGTCAACGCTCAGGGCGAGGATGTCGTTGCGGGTATCCGCACACCGGACCCGATCAACGAAGCGGGCAAGACCGAACACAGCAAAGATCGTGCCTCCCTGGAAAAGACGATGCCCAAAGTTTACAAGCAACTTGACGACATTCAGAAAAAACTCGAAAAGCATTATCACGACATGCTGGATATCGAATTCACCATCCAGCAGGGCAAGCTGTGGATGCTCCAGTGCCGCGTAGGCAAACGGACAGGCCCTGCCGCTCTGAAGATGGCTATCGATATGACCAGAGAAAAACTCATCACCTCGGACCAGGCGGTCACCCGTGTCACTCCGGCCCAGCTCGATGAAGTTCTTCACCCGATTCTCGATCCCAAGGCTGAAAAGAGTGCTACACCAATCGCCAAGGGTCTTCCCGCCGGTCCGGGTGGCGCCTGCGGTCAGGTGGTCTTCACCGCCGCCGATGCCGTTGAATGGAACAAGGCCGGCAAGACGGTGATTCTCGTTCGCGAAGAAACCAATCCGGAAGACGTCGAAGGGATGCGAGCTGCCGAAGGTATCCTCACCGCCCGCGGTGGAATGACCTCGCACGCGGCTCTCGTGGCTCGCGGCTGGGGCAAATGCTGTATCGTCGGCGCCGGCGAACTCCATGTGGACGTTCAGTCCAGGACCATGAAGATTGAAGGCTCCAACACCGTCATTAAAGAAGGCGATTTCCTGAGCCTCAACGGTTCCCGCGGTTACATCTATGCCGGTCAGATGGCCATGGTTAAAGCCGCTGAAGAAAACCCGGACTTCCAGAAGTTCATGGACATCTGCAACAAAGTCCGCTCCATGGGCGTGCGCACCAATGCCGACACTCCGGAAGATGCCGCCAAGGCCCGTGCGTTCGGCGCACAGGGTATCGGCCTGTATCGCACCGAGCACATGTTCTACGGCACGGGCTCCGATAAACCCCTGTTCATCCTGCGGAAGATGATTCTTTCCGAATCGACGGAAGAACGCCAAGCCGCCCTGGGTGAGCTTTATCCGTTCATCAAGAAAGACATCAAGGCGACCCTCGAAGCCATGGCCGGCCTGCCGGTCACCATTCGTCTGCTGGACCCCCCGCTGCACGAGTTCGTTCCGCAGAGTGACGATAAACTCAAAGAACTCGCCGACGCGCTCAAGATCAGCGTTAACGAGATCAAAAAACGCGGTGAAGCCCTGCATGAAAGCAACCCGATGATGGGACATCGCGGCTGCCGACTCGGTGTGACCTATCCTGAAATCACCGAAACCTTCGTCAAGGCGATTCTCGAATCCGCGGTCGAACTGAACAAAGCCGGCAAGAAGGTCTTCCCGGAAATCATGGTCCCGGTCGTGGCTGCCGGTGCGGAACTCACGGATCAGGTAGAGCTTATTCAAAAAGTCGCCGGCGAAGTCCGAAAGGCGATGAACGTCAAGAAGATCAACTTCATGGTCGGTACGATGATCGAAATTCCGCGTGCCGCCCTGACCGCCGACAAGATCGCCGAAACCGCCGACTTCTTCAGCTTCGGCACCAACGACCTGACCCAGATGGGCTTTGGTTTCAGCCGTGACGATATCGGCGGCTTTGTGCCCGATTACCTCGAAAAGAGTATTCTGCCTGCCGATCCGTTCCAGACGCTCGATCAGGAAGGTATCGGTCAGCTCATTCAGATCGGTATCGAACGAGGCCGTTCGACCAAGCCGAACCTGAAGATCGGTATCTGCGGCGAACACGGCGGCGATCCTGCCAGTGTCGAGTTCTGCTTCAAAGCCGGGATGAACTATGTCTCCTGCTCGCCGTTCCGCGTTCCCATCGCGATTCTGGCAGCAGCGCAGGCCAAGGTCAAAGCCGACAAGGCCACCAAAGAAGCCAAACCCGCTGCTAAAAAAGCGACGAAAAAGGCTTCCGCTAAAAAGGCTGCGAAAAAGAGCAAAAAGTAAGCATCCCCTGATGTTTACACGGTAAACAACCCAAAGGCCGGTAAGTATTCACTTACCGGCCTTTTCTTTTTGCTGTAAAAAAACCATTCGCTTCCGAATCAGGGATCAACCCTCGTGAAATGTCCGTCACGACCGTCAAGACCCAAGACCACGACCTCCATCTCCGCGGGTTGGTGATCTGACCCAAGACGGAAAATCACACCCGTGCCGGTCGATGTGTCTTTATAGGTATGCTCGTTCCAGTGCGAAAGCGGCGTCGGAACCGGATTCTTTCCGTAATATATCTGCAACCCCTCACCCGCAACGGCGATTCGGACCGTACCATAAAAATCATTTTGATACTCCCCGGCGTAAACGGCCGGTTCCAAACCCGGAACCACCGGTGAAGGCGGATCGGGCAACACAATGGTCTTCTCGGATTCCGCCGCCTCAGCCGCAGCCGCCTCCGCCGCCTCGACTGAATCGGCCCACCAGTCCTTTTCGCATGTTCCTTTGACGACCAGGTCGTCCAGTGTTTTATAAAGCGATCTCGCATAGATATTGCCCGTGGGATAGGCGTTGGTCAAAATCACCACGCCGACCTTTTCCTTCGGCATTAAATAAACCATCGCGCTGACCCCGAGATAATCCCCGCCGTGAAACACCGCCAGATGTCCGCCGGCGGCGTTGATCATCCATCCCATCCCATACGAGAGCACCCCGCTGTCCGTCGTCGAGATTAATGTCTCAGGCGAATGAGTTTCCTGCAAGAGTTCGCGTTTGACCACCGTTCGGCCGTCGAGGTTTCCTTCGTTCAACTGCATGCGAACCCAGCGAATCATATCGCTCAACGTCGAAGACACCGCTCCGGCTCCGGGAACCAGATCGTCGCACCACGGCTCGACCACCGTCATCACCTCATCATCCAGACAATGCGGATAGGCGCGATTCTCTTCTTTCTCGTAATCCGCCAATGTCGCCACCGAACGCGTCATTCCCAGCGGCTGAAAAATCCGCTGTGTCACCAGCGCCGGCCAGTCTTTGCCCGTCCGCCGGCTCGCCAATTCGCCCGTCAGGGCGTAGATAATATTCTGATACGCAAATGTCGTCCGAAAGCCCGTTACAGGTTTATGATATTTCATACGCGCATAAACCTCCGCCTGGTCATACCCGAACATCGGCACCAATTCATCCCCCGCGTATTTCGGTAACCCGCATCGATGCGACAAACAGTCGCGGATCGTCAATTCATGGGTCACCCACGGATCATACATCTGAAACTCGGGCCAATATTGAACGACCTTATCGTCCCAGTCCATCAGGTCGTCCTGAACCAGCGTCGCGATAAGCGAAGAATTGAATGATTTACTCACCGACGCGATCTGAAACAGCGTATCGGCATCGACCGCCTCCGACGCTCCGGCCTTGCGAACCCCCAGACATCGCGAATAAATGACCTGATCGTTATAAACCACCCCCACCGCCGCACCGGGAACCAGGCTTTGCTGAAAATTGTGTTCCACCACCGCGTCGAATAAGGGCATGACCTTCTTGATCGGGTCCTTCTCCTGGCCCGGAAACCAGTCCGGTAACAGCAAAATACACCCCGGAAGCACAATCAACAAACTCCCCAACAGCCACCCGATCGACTTTCCAATCCGCATCATATCGCTCCTCTTGTTCATAACGAGAGTATGGAAGAATTTTCTAAACCATTCACTGTCAATCAATTAATAAAAGGATCATCGGCCACTTTTATAACCATGTTTATGTTTAACTCTTCGTTTTTTCACGCTCGATGATTTTTCAGCCCATACTCTGACCTCCGTTGACTTTTATTCAATTTAAATCAGCCGTATAAGCCGCAGGCAGGCTTAAATTTCAAACTTGACGAATTTGCCGAATCAGCGGTATATTGAAATGAGTCGGGAGGGGGTATCGGAATGCGGATGCTTTTTTTATACAGAGGCTGGAACTCGGGCACCAATCGAGCGGTGCTTCAGGCATGGCGGCAGGGAACGCCCGATCTTGAAATCAGCGAACACAATGTCTGCCCGCTGAACGGCACAAGCCGTCTCAAAAAACTCCAGGCTCTGCCCCAGGCCGTTCGGCGCGGGAAATTGAACGTTTTCTGGAAAGGTCGGGGACACTTCATCGAGGCCGCCAAACGGTCGGCGTGGTGTATGAATCACATCTTCCATCAGGTCGATTCCATCCAGAAAAAAGTGCACCATGATTTTATTTTCTGCGTTGGAACCGTTACACCGATTCCCCCCAAACAGCCGCCCTGCTTTATCTATACCGATCTGGCGATTCGCTCGAATCTTTATTACCCGGATGGCCAACATCACGTTGAGCTTTGGCAGGAATGTCTGCCTTACGAGCAGTCGACGCTCGAAAATGCCACCCTGATCTTTACCATGAGCGATCATGTCACCCGATCGCTGATTGAACACTATCGAATTCCGGAAAAACAGATCTTACGAGTCAACGGCGGGTGTAACATCCCGGACATGGAATCGAACGACCCCGAGCGCTATCACCGGCAGAATATCCTGTTCATCGGCGTCGATTGGGAACGCAAAGGCGGCCCGGATCTTCTGACCGCGTTCCGGCACATAAAAAAACGACATCCCCGGGCAACCCTGACCCTCGTCGGTTCCTCGCCGGAAATCGATGAGCCGGGCGTCGAAGTCGTCGGAAAAGTGTCACAGGCCCAAACCGCCCGGTTTCTATCCCGGGCCACGATTTTTTGTATGCCGAGTCTGCGGGAACCCTTCGGTATCGCTTATCTCGAAGCCATGCGCGCAGGATTGCCCGTCGTCGCGACCAATCTGGGCGCCGCACCGGATTTTGTTCTCGAAGGACAAACAGGATTCAAAGTCGAGCCGCACGACATTGACACGCTGGCCGACCGCATCGAAACGTTGATCTGCGATCCGGATACATGTCGGCGCATGGGGCTTTCCGGTCGGGAACTGGTTGAATCCCAATACACCTGGCAGCGAACCCAGCAGCAAATGTGGCAGGCCATCCGGCAATACCTATAAAATTTTCCACTGAGCGATAGAAGTTAGAAGTTGGAAGTTGGAGTTGGAAGTTGAAACGATGTTATGCCTTCGCTCGCGGAGTCTGCGATTTCCGACCCAAAGCCCAAAGCCCGATCGCAGTCGCTGAACTGTGGCAGGCAACACACCTTCCGCCTAAGGAGAACTTTCTGGTCGATATTATGGATCATCCGGAGCCGAAAATCGGTCGAACACGTCAAAAATCCGGTCGAAAAAGACAAAAAATCGATCGACTTTCCCAATTTGTCGATCGTCTTTTCCATTTTGTCGATCGTCTTTTCGAAAAAGTCGATCGTCTTTTCCATTTTGTCGATCGTCTTTTCGAAAAAGTCGATCGTCTTTTCCATTTTGTCGATC
>JAAZAW010000196.1 GCA_012514125.1 Phycisphaerae bacterium
AATGGAAAAGTCGATCGACAAAATGGAAAAGTCGATCGACTTTTGAGGATTTTTGATCGATTTTTTGCCTTTGGCGGTCGGTTTTTGGGCGTGTTCGAGCGGTTTACCTTATTGCAGAAAACCTAAATCGCGCAAATCTTAATAAATATTAAAATTAAACATGGCCGCCATGCGCATTCCCTGATTGCTGGACGATGTTTCTTGACAACCGTGAAAGTGAAGTTTATAATAATGTTTTAAAAGTGCGTTTGGGGTAACTGTGCGGCGTAAGCTGATTCGAAGATTGAAATCCTCTAAAAATACATTTTTGGAAAGACTCCTGGGGTGGAATTTCGAACGCAGGGGATGAGACGAAATTACAAATGGAGCGCTAATGAGCATACGAATTCTTTTGGCGGATGATCATAAAATTGTGCGGATGGGATTGCGCACTTTATTGAAAAGTCAACAGGGGATGGAGGTTATTGCCGAGGCTCAGGATGGGCGAGGAACCCTTCAAAAAGTGAAAGAATATTTACCCGATATTGTCGTAATGGATATCGGTATGCCTGAACTCAACGGTATCGAAACCACCCGAATTATTACTTCTGAATTTTCTCACGTTAAAGTCATTGCCTTGTCAATGCATTCCGATCGTCGATTTGTCGCTCGGATGCTCGAAGCCGGCGCTTCCGGATATCTGCTCAAAGATTGTGCTTTTGAGGAATTGGTTCATGCTATCAAAGCTGTTTATAATAATCAACTGTATTTGAGCCCCGACATTACCGGTATTGTGATAGGAGATTATTTGCGACAGCTCTCGTCCAGAACTCCATTGGCACCGTTCAATCCTCTGACGCCGCGAGAGCGGGAAGTTCTTCAGCCTCTGACGGAAGGCAAAACCACCAAACAGATCGCCGCCCTTTTACACGTCAGCGCCAAAACGATCGAAACGCATCGCAGCCAAATTATGGAAAAGCTCAATCTTCACAGTGTGGCAGAGCTGACCAAATATGCCATTCGTGAGGGTATTACCACGCTTGACATATAAACAAAGAATTCCCCCAATCGATCAGGTTTTTGGAAGGGCGGTTACAGGAATTTCGAAGTTTAAAATCAGGAAATTCCCTATTATGTTTTGGAAAAAGAATGTTGTAATATGCAGCTAATCGATGGGGGATCAAAAAACAAAGTCGGTGGGGACCATTTTTGAATGTGGCGGAAACCGATTATTGGGTCAATAGGGGTTCATGTTTGACAGGGGGTAGTTTCCAGGGGGTGTTTTTCAAGTGGTTGACACGAGAATGAATCGGAAAATCGAAAAGCTCACGGAGGTGCTTAGTTTTGCCGATTCAGCCGGTCCTCAGGTAATGACCTATTTTTGCCGGTGGTTTGATGAGTTGGCAAGACAGGAAAGTGATCAGCCCGAATCTGACCTGACGTTGCTTATTACGGCGGCTTCGCGAGTTTTGAAGACATTATTCGTTGAAAAGGTTCATGGTTGTTCAGCATTGGGTTCCAGGCACCGGGTTTCCGGGAAGCGATGTGTTTTGCAGGGGAATAAAATTTTCATAAGAAAAAAATCGGAAGCGATTAGAAAGATGTTAATGAACGAAATAATAAAGGTGGCCCAACAGGCCGATGCCGGATGGATCCTGCAAGCCGATTTCAAAATCGGGCATAACAGTAAATTCAATCCGCATGAAAGTAATTCGACATCACAGACCTGTACTTGAAATGGATCGCGTCCGGGGGAGGAGTGGAAGGCATAAGCCTGTGGGGGCTTCCATATCCGTTACAGAGTGCAGCAACATGGGGCAATTTACTTGAAGAAGGAGTGACTTTCTTGAAAGTATTAATGTTAGGGTGGGAATTTCCTCCATTTATCAGTGGGGGACTTGGCACAGCGTGTTACGGCCTGACAAAAGGGATGAGCGAATTGGGCACCGAAATCGTTTTGGTGCTGCCAAGATCAATTAATCCGGTATCGTCGGCACATGTCAAACTTTTAGGACCACAAGGACATCTGGAAAGTGAATTTTCGATGTCCGGTCATGTAAAGATTCGTTCGGTGGATGTGGCTTTATATCCATATACCGGTACAGGTGTTCAGGCGGTTCCTGTCGGAAAGATTGGAACCGGTTTACAAGCCTCTGCCGGGGCGAGTTCGATCGCCGAAGCTCTGCCTCTTATCACGGGAGGCATAGGAGCCGGCGGCGGGGGCGGTTCCAAAGAACTTTACACGCGAGACATGTATACCGAAGTTTATCGATATATGAATTTCGTCAGACAGATCGCGAAAGAGGAACAATTCGATGTGATTCACGCGCATGACTGGATGACCTATCCCGCGGGTGTGACGGCAGCGTCGGTTTCCGGCAAGCCTCTGGTGGTGCACGTCCACAGCACGGAATTCGATCGCAGCGGGGAAAACGTCAATCAATGGATTTACGATATCGAGCGATGGGGTATGAACCAGGCCCATCGGGTCATCACCGTCAGTGGGTTCACCCGTCAGATTTGTCTTCAACGCTATTCGGTTGCGTACGATAAGGTCGAAGTGGTTTATAACGCGATGGCGGATGAGTACGAACAGGTGAATCATTTTTTTCCCGCGAAAGATGAAAAGGTCGTTTTGTTCCTTGGGCGAATCACCATGCAGAAAGGGCCTGAGTATTTTATCGCCGCAGCCCGGAAGGTTCTGACAAAAATGGACAACGTGAAATTCATCGTCGCAGGCAGCGGAGACATGATGCACCGGATGATTGAAATGGCGGCGCATCTTGGTCTTGGGCATAAGATTCTTTTCGCGGGTTTTCTCAAAGGCCGGGATGTCGGCAAAGCTTTTCGAATGGCGGACCTTTATGTCATGCCGAGCGTTTCCGAACCTTTTGGAATCGCACCGCTCGAAGCGCTGGCCCATGAAGTGCCCGCTATTATCAGCAAGCAGTCCGGTGTGGCGGAGGTACTCAGTCATGTTCTCAAGGTGGATTTCTGGGATATCGATGAATTAGCCAACAAGATCGTTGCGGTATTAAAATATCCCGCGCTGTATCAGACCTTGCGTGACAATGGTACTTCCGAAGCCAGGAAACTTCGGTGGATCGATTCCGCCCGCAAGTGCGTGGATATTTATAAGGATTTGCTGAGACAGGCGTCCTGAGGTCTATTGGTTGGATAATCTGTATTTGATGTACGGTTGCTAGGGTATTTAAAAATGTCAAAACGAGTAATAGGATTTGTCGAATAACGATGATTTATGTGAAGGAGTGTGCGAATGATTGTCAAAGGTTCCAAACGCGGCGAGGTCACTTTTGTTTTTGACCGGATACCCCAGGCGAAAAGTGTCTACTTGGCAGGAACTTTTAATGAATGGAATCCCGCCGGAAAACGAATGACTCGGTCCAAAGACGGCACATTTCGGGCGAAGATGAAGTTAACGCCCGGCAAATATGAATATAAGTTCGTCGTCGATGGTCACTGGGTTGAGGATCCGGAAGCGGATAAATCGGTCAACGAATTCGGCACGACCAATAGTATCGTTGAAGTTGCCGGAAAATAATGCTTCTATGATGCTCGGACGATTCAAAAAATAACTTCATCGATGGAGGGGACATTCGATGAGGAGGTGAATCGAATGATGCGTGTATCGATTACGGTTGAGGGGCCGTCAGGAGATACTCGCATAAGATTCATCCGAAGACATTCCGATTGTTATGGTCGGGATGTCTTTTTTTGCCGCGCGTAGACGAATACGCTTTTTTTAAGCTCTGAAGCGAAATCGAGATGACATCAAACGCACATTATTCTTCCGGTGAACGCGGAGTCATTTCGGCGATAGAGGCCGATGGGCTGATCGGCTGCATCCTACCGGCGAAGACGGCTCGAAGTCCCGATATCAGGAGATATACGGTAATCACCAGCAGGAAAATGTCCGCAGTAAGCAGCGTCGTTTTGTGTGCCTGTTGATAAGTCTTGAGCATCATGATCAAACTCGTCAGCGTTGTCGCCAGCATGATGATCGCCGGAATCAAAGCGAACCAGATTTTTCGACCCTGTCTCAGTAACCAGAGCGATGCGATGAGCAACACAAACGCCGCCAGTAATTGATTCGAAGCGGCAAAGATTCCCCATAACGCCTTGGCGCTACCCGTCATGGCAAAAAACAGCATCAACGCCACAGCGAGGCCGCTGTTGAACCAGTAATGACGAAGCAATCCAAGCAGCAGTTTCCACACACCGTGAGTCGGAATCGTTTTGCATGCAACGGCGTTCATGCCGATAAAGTCGGGCTTGATCGGCAATCCGGCGGAACCTGCCGGTGTTTTTTCGCCGCTACCCCATGCTTCATTCGTCGGAACATCCGATGGGTTCGCAAACACATCGTATCGACCAAACAGCGCTCGCCAGATTTCTTCCAGTAGATATCGCATCAAACGAACCGCCGTATCGAGAGTCGTGACCAGAAAGCCTTCGAGCAAAATCATGCCCGCCAGCGCCCCGACGGCGATCGGCGCTCCAAATGCCAGCTTCGCCGAATTGCCCACTGCCATCGCGAACCCCAGCACCGGATTGGATTCTTTAGTGATCGAAAGCAGACTCGGATGGACGTCCATAATATAGTTCATCTTGCCCGCTCCGACAATCATCGCGCCGATAATACATACTGCCAGAAAACTTTCAAGCAACATGCCGTAGTAGCCTATCCTGCGAGCCGAACTTTCGGAAGTAAGTTGCTTACAGGTCGTGCCCCCTGCGCACAAGCTGTGAAATCCGCTTACCGCGCCGCAGGCAATAACGATGAACAGCATCGGCCAGATCGGCCCCTTCATCGCTTCGGAGCCTTGTTCGATATTGATCGCCGGAATCGTATCCGCGACACCCTCGCCACGAATCCCGGCTACAAAAAGCGTGACGACCAGTGCGACGACACCGACATAAAGAATATGCACGTTAATAAAATCTCTGCTTTGAAGAAAAATCCACACCGGCACACCGGCAGCCACCAGCACATAAACCGACAGCAGCAATACCCATAACTCTGTAGCGCTGAACGTCAATCCCAAAAGCTGGGTCTGGGCGGGTAATGCTACCGGACGTAAAATTCCAATTGTAATGCTCACAACGCAAATTCCGATCGCCGCCAGCGAACATTTCCAGACGGCTACTTTTTTCTTCAGGTACATCCAGCCGATAAGCGGTGAAACAACGGTGATGACAATCACACTCATCGATGCGATGCCGCCGATGACAACCTGACCGTCGACGACGCGAAAGAGCGTTTGCGTTTGAGGTAGTTCAATTCGATCAAAAGGCAGCAAACTGGTAAGCGCGCTGGCCGAAAGATTCAAAAAGGTCGCACACACCAGCGACAGCATGACAATCAGAAATATCATCAGGGCCAGAAAAACATTTTTCCCCAAAAGACGTTTTGCGATAGTCGCCACCGACTCGCCCCCTTCGCGCGTCGCCATGTAGGTGGCCAGATAATCGTGAACCGCTCCGATGGTAATTCCACCCACCAGAATCCAGATCAGCGCCGGAAGCCAGCCGAAAATCACCGCAAGCACCGGTCCGACAATCGGTCCGGCTCCGGCAATCGAGGCGAAATGATGCGCAAAGACCACCGCGGTTGGAGTCGCAATATAGTCTCGCCCATCCGCTTTAGTGATCGCGGGAGTCGCTCGACTTGAGTTTTCACCTACATTTTTCGCCAGGTAATGCGCATACACTCGCCCGGCTATACCTAGAATGAGCATCGAACCGATTAATACCACTAAAACGATCATGATTTTCTCCAATTCAAAAAATCAACATCGATTTTATAACAATTCCCGATGCGCGGCAAACAGTTGTTGAATAAGTTTTTTTATCCGAAACATCGGACTGATTTTACAGTGCATTAATTTATTCTCTTGGAAATGTAATTTATGATTATTGTCAGGAATGTAATCGTGCTATGCCGATTGACTAATTCTGTCCTGTTCATTGACTTGCTGTTTTTAGCCGGCGGAGAACTTTTTGGGTGATAAACGTAAAATTCAGTTCGTTGCATTTTCTAAAAAATGGTCTACAATTTAAGGTAAAGAGTGGGGTTGTCAGACATTCGGGAAATGAAATATTCACAATCACCTTTAAGGGGGGAACCATGAACGGAGACACTGAAAAACTGAGCAGTGAAAAAATTGAAGAGGCATTGCAGTTACTTTCTGAAGCGGCCCAGGAAAAAAAGAATGAGCTTAGAACGCTTCTGTCCGACAGATACGCCGATCTTAAAACTGCCTTTACGGACAAACGCGCAACGATTTCTGAAGCGCTTTCGGAGACTTCGCAACGCGCGGCGCATCGAATGCGAAACGCCAAGGAAGCGGGACAGGAAAAGATCGTGGATTTTGCAGAGGAAATGGACATCCGGGTTCATGAAAAACCATGGACTTATGTCGGCGGCGTGGCGTTGGCGGGGCTGATTCTGGGATATCTTTTTGGAAGACGGCAGAGTTAAGTCATGATAAGAATTAATGTAGCCGAAAGTTCGACTTCGACCTGTGAGCCTGGTGTCAAGACTTCTGCCAGACGGGAACGACGGGGTCTTTCCCTGACTTCGAATTTCGTGAGTTTTATGGTGAGGAATCTGGCTCGGCATTATCGTGAAAAATCGATGATGTTTCTTGAGAATAAATCGCTGGCGTGGTACATCAAGAGTATCGGAGCAGCCAGAAAAGCGTTTATTGGTACCGTTGCGTTGGCGAGCCTGATTCTGGTGCTTTTTACGGGCTTTGTCATGATCCATATGGGGCTGTTCTTTTTGCTGCCGTGGTCGCTTGGAGCCAGGGCCACTTTGATTCTGGTTCTGGGGGCGATCTATTTTGCGGCTGCGGTAATCGTTTTGCTGAAAGTTTCGTCAGAGAGATTTTTCATGCGAAAATCCAAAGCCTCTGAAATGGTTGACCGGTTCGTTCAGCAACAAAAACAACATTAAGGATCACCATCGACTCATGTTTCAGGGACGGTGCCATTGACGGCATCGACTGCACAGAATGTTCGGACAAAAATTTTCCGTCAGATGCGATTCACGAAGTTCGTGAAGTGACAAGCCTTGCCAGATATCGATCAGACTTTGCTCGCGAATGGAGGCGAGGGGAATTTGGGCGTTAAAGTCCTGATCGCATGGGACGACGTTTCCATCGGCAAAGATCGTCATTCGTCGATAGATCTGCCGGCAGGATTTGCGTTTCGGGCCGGCCATGGAGTTGACGGCGTGGTTCGGAATCTGACCGGCGTAATCGCTGTATCCGTTGATCACGGCCCAGCCGACTTTGTTAAACCAGCCGTCGAAAAATGCGTCCATCAGTTCCATTGTTTCAGGGGTCTTGATCATTGTCGGCGCCAGCAGGGGAGTCGGCAAAAGATGTGTTTCAATGGTTTTCATCACACGTTCGATGTTTTTTTGTACCTGTTCGTAGTGGTCGATTCCCATAATTTCTTTATAGAGTTCCCGCTGAGGTACATCGATCAGCAGGGCCAGAATATCGATCGGCAGCGAAGTGATTGTTTCCGACATGGATGAATCGAACAGTGCCGTCGAGTGCATCCCGATGCTCCAGACGCCTGTATTCTTGAGGCCTGTGACGATTTTTCCCAATTCAGGATGAGCCGACGGTTCGCCGAATCCGCCCAGGAAGACCAGCAGATCATCACACTGCGAAGCCAGCTCCGCCACACGTTCAACGATCAATTTTGCATCTATCGGGCCTCGTGGTTTGTCCGGTGACGGACGATATCCACCGGGCCAGGGCCAACCGGAAACCAGTTCAATTTCAAGTTCATGCGGCAGATCCATCAGCACCGATCCGGCTATGTTGCGCGCATGCGAGGTGATCTGGACAATATCGGCGGTCAGGGGGTCGAGTGTTTGGGCGAGTTTACGTCCCAGGGCCAAAGTTCGCTGCGTGTCGCAGATGAAACGAATTCCCGTCTGAATAACGGCGGGGTCCAGCGTCAGGTTGCAGGCTTTGGAAATCAAGTCGATCTTCGGAGAGCTGGGTTGATAGCCGATCAAAGTCCCGGCGATTTTATTGGCCTGAGGTAATTTTTCCAGAAGTTCGCGTGCGATAATGACGCCCGCGAGTCCGGGCGGGGCCTGTGTGAACGAGAAATAGTATTCATCCTGATGAGCCAGGTATTGTTCGATCTGCCGATCGAGAACGCACGGATCGACCCACGCGCCATGCGGATCGACCGAGAGCACCGCCGGTGCATCCAGTTTTTTGGCCAGTTCCGCCAGAACGAACGGCAAGGTTGCCTCGTCGAACGCGCAGACCCCAAGCATCCCGCCACGCCAGCACTGAGCGGCCCATTTTCGCGATGCGGTCAGTCCGGACCACCATTGCGGCCGGGAAAATTCTATCGGCAGGACTTCCACGTTCAAACCCTTTAAGATCGATTGGACTTCTTCGGCTTGTTCGGGTCTGCAAAAGACTATTTTTCGTCCGCTTTTTTCCGATCGGCATACGCGTTCGAGGGTTTGTCTGAGTAAAGGCCGACCGGCGAAATCTTCTCGCAGCTTACTTGGCTGACCCAGCGGGGCGGTTTCAAGGTCCGCCCAGAGAATAATCGGAATATTATTATTGGTCATAGACGTTATTTTCCTTCCGGGCTTGTTCGATGCGATCTTGTGCTTCTTTGAGCAGTTCCGTTACTTCGTCGCATCCCTTGATCAGGGCTTCCATATATTCGATATCGCGTTTGAGCTGGTGTTTCGCTCGCTGTGTGCCGGTGGGTTGTTTCGCGTCCAGATGCCGATCGTGCATGAACCTTCGCATTTCCGCCAGGGTTGAAACGGTACACACGATTTTCAGCGATCGGGAATGTGTGTTGACGATGGAACGAATTTCATCGACTTGTATAATGACTTTGTTAAATTCCGCCGGTTGGTCGATCAGTCCCTGGAGTTTGACCACCAGCCCTCGTGTTTTATCACAAAGTTGTTTAAATTCTTCGATCTCGTCGAGCCGATTCTGAATTTGTTTCGACAATTCCCTGAGCGGTTTGGGGTCGAACCATTCGACTTGCTCCTGAAGTTCGAAATTTTCCGGTGGGATTGTTTTCCGGGCATATTGTTCCAGCGCCTGGGCCAGTGACATTATGAGTGTGTTTCGTTTTCTCGCGCCGCCTTCGGTCGCGTCGATCACCTTCGCGGAAGTCTGGGCAAAATCTCGCTCGAATTGCTGGAGATAGGTAAACATCTGTTCATCGGTATAAATCGATCGTCCGTGGATATCCTCGATTTTTCGCAGGATCGGTCGATTTCGAACGATGCGTTCCCACTCTTTCATTTCCAACGTATCGAAACGGTTAAGCTCCACCGACCAGATATCGTGGACCGCGTTTCCCGGCGCATAATACATATTGTCGGAAAAACCGAGGTCCTGGCCGATCATGACGATCGGGTCGGCGCCGAAATATTCCGCCAGATAAAACGACAGGTGCGCCACCGTCGAGCCCGATTTGAGGCCGTCGCGTTTTTTTGCCATCGGACCAAGGCACAGATCGGCAAATTCGTTTTGCAACAATCGTTTTCGACCGCGATATACATCCAATACCGTCCAGGTCGCTTTAGGCTCTGCCACCAGTTGTACCTGACCGAAATCTTCCACCCCTTCAAAAAAACGCCGAGAGATTTGACTATAATCGAGTGAGGTGACAAAGTCCGGTTCGATTCCCAGACTTTTGAGCATCTTGAATGTTGTCTGCACGGCGATGATCACCGCTTTGCCTTTGGCTTGTCTGAGCAATTCGACGTTTTTAGCCAGCGAAGGTCCCGCTGAAACGATGATCGCCGGATATCCTTGAAACCGGCGGTGAAGCGAGTCGATGGTTGGGCAACAGACGTAGCTGACCAGATTATTTGCGACGTTCGATTGTGTTACTTTGGAGTTGCTCAGCATAGTCACGAACGACATCCGGCAAAACGCCATATAATCCGTGAAAAACGATCGCATTTCCACATGAAAATCGCTATGCCAAAGCTTGGTGTATGTTAGCGCCTGAAGCGACGTTCCCAGGATCATCGTCGGCGCCAGAGGTGTGAGCTTTTCGTGCATTTGCCCCTTGTCCGCCCGGACCAGAAAGAGCAATCGTCCTTTGGCGATTTCTTTTGAAAAATCGGTCCGCCAGAGTGCTTCTCGGATTACCCCCGGCTCAGGCTCAAAGACAACGACAATCGTTTGGTTGCTCGCCCGGTCAAAAAGCGACCGAATATGATATCCCAACCCGATGCCTGAAAAGATAAACACAAAATTCTTGTCCAGATCGAGCGCATCGACAAATTTTTCCGCCTCGTTGCCCGGATCGTATTTACTGTGAAGATAAATTTCTTTTCCGTCGGAAAGTTTTATTTTTAAGGTGGGTTGGCCGTTCCTGGCTGTTTCAATAACCCACGAATTATTTTCCGGAATATCGTCGAGGAGTTGTGCCATCCGCGCATCGGTGCGATAGAGAGCTTCTAGATTTTTATGCCATATCGCAGG
>JAAZAW010000197.1 GCA_012514125.1 Phycisphaerae bacterium
ATCGTACTGACGAAAAACATCCATGATGGAAAATTTCCCGCAGAATGAATCCCGTCGGCACACCGGAGCCATTTTCTCAAGTTCATCGGGATAGGCGTGAATGAAAATCGGGACGTTGGCTTCACGCACCGCCTGGACCGCTCCCATCTCATCGCCGAAATTCGGCAGGCAGATAATCACACCTCCGAACTGTCCCCGTTTTTCTCGAAGAAACTTCGCGAACTTCTCCCCGTCCTGGATCGTCTCGACGGCGCCATGCGGTGTGGCCTGGGCATCCATCACCAGCGTGTCATGCCCAAGTTTTTGAAGTGCTCCGAGCATCTCTTTTCTGGCTGAACTTTGCAGGCTTGCAGGAAAGAAACCTCGATTCCCGAACATCACCGCAAATGTTGTTTTCTTTGTTTGCATGGGTATTGATCCTTTCATGTTTCAGAGCGGCGTGAATTTCAGTCATTTATTAACTGACTTGCCTTACCGTTAATCTTGAGGGTGTCTGTCAAAATGCGGCAAGCGTGCGTATATACTGCTTTCTGGGCTGCCGATTGGGAAGTGGCGATGGTTGCTTCATAAGTTTGCCGAAGTTCAGCCGCAATGTTGATTTTAGTGATGCCGTTGCGAATTCCTTCCTGGACATATTCCTTCGGAATATTCGATCCGCCGTGCAACACCAGGGGAATGTTTGTCACCTGCCGAATCTTTTTGAGATGATCGATGTTTAATCTTGCAGCGACCTTTTTCTCGCTCTTTCGGGCCTGTGAGATTGCGCCGTGAATATTTCCAAAAGCAATCGATAACCAGTCTGCATGGGTTTCCTGCACAAACTGCTCCGCTTCCCGAACGTCGGTAAATCCCTTGCCGGATGCGAAAAGCTCTTCATAATCCGGAACGGGTCCTGCTTCATGGCCGGCCACTGCGCCCAGTTCGGCTTCGACCGGAATCCCCGCCGCGTGCGTCATATCGACGATATGTTTTGTTGCTTTGATATTTTCCGCCAGTGAAAGTCTTGATCCATCCACCATCACCGAATCGAAACCCAGTTCGACGGCTTGTCGAATAATCGTTACATAATCCACCGGCTTGTTGTCTTCGTCGATCACGGGAATATGATCCAGGTGCAGCCGACTGTGGCGTTGATCCTTGCAGGATTCATACGTTTCACGAATAGCTTGAAGACTTCGGGCCTGGAATTTTTCCCATTCAAGTCTGGCCACTTCGATCAAGCCGAAACTTTGAGTATCCCGTAACGCCCGAACCAAAGGTTCTATCATCGGCAAGTATGGGACATTGAACGCGGGAATCACAATTTTCTTTTTAAAGGCACGCAGCATAATAGTGCGCATGGAATCTCCTCGTAACAAACATGTAGAAACAAGTTGGAATTGCAGCTTTATATTACGCGTATTTTCAGAGTCTATTTTATGCTATCGGCAGGATGGAATGAATGGATGGTATGACAAAAGCATGTATATTCAGGCACGGGAACCCCATGCTTTGAAGTGGTGGAACAAAACAGTTTTTCCGGCGAAGATCACCGGAAAAACTGTTTTGGGATTTATGGTCAGTCGAGGATATTTTTGCCGATCATATCGGACGGCACGGGCAGCCCCATCTGCGTCAGGACGGTCGGGGCGAAATCGTACAGGGTGATTTCCTGCCTGCCGGTTTTACTCATGCCTGGAGCCGCACACACATAAATGCCGTGGAAATTGTGGTTGGCGTCGTCGGGGCCTGTGTCGTTTTCGAAGGTGAAATGGGTCGGATTGCCGACCGTGCCGACGCTTCGCCAGTCGAGATTACCGAACAGGACGATCAGGTCGGGCGGGGTGCCGTTGACCTTGCGATAAATCTTGTTCGGGCGATACACTTTTGTGCCCATGGGCTTGCCTTCGTGATCGACCATGCTCGTCAGTCGCTCGGTCAATTCATCGGCGAATTTATCGTAGTCTTTTTGCGAGACCTGTCCGTTGGGTTCCCGGCCCTGGACGTTGAAGAAGCATCGTCCATAGTAGCCGCCTTCGCCCCAGGCACGGGTTTTGGACCAGTCGATCTGCACATCGGCGAATCGTGTGGGTTGGGTGGGCTGGGTCGTGAGGGTCAGGTAGCCTTCGCGAATCAGCCAGTCGTTAAAGCACACACCGCCTTTCATGCACTTGGCGCCGTGATCGGAGACCAGCCAGATGGCGGTCTCGTCGAGATCGACGAGATTCAACAGTTCGCCGATTTTGCCGTCGATATATTTATAAAGATCGACAATGGCGTTTTCGTAGGGATTTCCTTTGACGTAGCGGTGATGGTTCGGGTCTGCGAATTGCCAGAAGGCGTGATGGATTCGGTCCACGCTCATATCGACCATCCAGAAAAAGTCCCAGTCGCATTTTTGCATATAATGGGCCGCCATGTCGAATCGCTGCTCGGTCATCGTGTAGATTTCCTTGAGCAGCCAGTCTTTTTTATCGGTTCGGAACCCTTTTGCATCGATGTGATATTCGCCGAAATTTTTTGCGATATCGTCTTTGAGTTCCGGCGGATAGGTGTAGTTGCTGTCGATGCTCGGTGTCAGGAAACAGCCGATCGACCAGCCTCGGATCGGTTTGGGCGGAAAGGTTCCCGGTACGCCCAGCGTGAAGGATTTTTTACCGGCACTGGAAAGGATGTCCCAGATGCGCGGTTCCTTGATCGCCAGGCTTGTGGCGATGGTGAGTTTGTCATAGGACCAGTCTGCGCGGTTGCGAAAGCCGTAGACGCCGAACTGGCCGGGGTCCTTGCTTGCCGCCATACAGCTCCAGGCGGGAACGGTGATGGGTGGCATGGAGCTTTCCATGGGGCCGAAGAGGCCTCGCTCGGTGAGTTTTTTGATATTGGGCAGTTGATCGTAATACCGTGTGAACATGAGGTGGGGATCGGCGCAGTCGAGTCCGATGACCAGAACTTTTTTGATTTTCGAATCAGTTTGCATTGGTTTTCTCCATATCTGTAGATCGCAGTGATTCCGGATGATCCAGGCTTTCGATTGCGATTTTTGTTACTTGCCGCACCACGTCGTCGAAAGGTCCGTGCTGGGTGGCGCCGGCAGCTTGGGCGTGTCCGCCGCCGTCTAGCGATTTTGCCAAAGGTAATATATTGATTTCATCTTCGGCTCGAAGGTTTATACGCACGGCGCCCGGTTTGGTTTCACTGAAAAGGATGGCGATTTTGACGCCCTGGATCGATCTGGGTACGAGGACCTGTTCGTCGATATCCCTGGGATGGGCGCCGACGGCGAGAAATTCTTGCTGGGTGACCGTGCTCCAGGCGCAACGTCCGCATTCGCTGAGTTTGGTATTGGCGTAGACGACCTGCATCAGTTTGAATTCGTGAATTTGCAGGCTTCGGTGAAGTTTTTGGCATACCCAGCCGATTTTTGCGCCGTGACGTGCCAGCGAGGCGCCGACGGTCAGGGCTTGGTGCGTGGTATTCGCCAGCGAAAAGCCGCAGGTATCGCCGTGAAGTCCTGCGTAAAGGAGCGTCGCTTCGTTGGCGGTCAGTTTGGCGCCGAGGGTGTCGAGCAGGGTGTATACCATTTGCGAACAGCTTGCCGCGGTTGGATCGACCCAGTTGATCTGTCCATAGTTTTCATTTCCCAGGTGGTGGTCGATGTTGCAGATGGCGGCCGGGGGCAGATCGAGTTCTTTGGGTTTGTTGATTCGTTTGGGCAAGGCGGTATCGACCACGATGATCAGGTCGATATCGTCAAGATGCCTGGGAAGTTGAAGAAATTCCTGTGGGATGAGTTGGAGCAATCCCTGGTATTTTCCGCTTACGGATTCGCTGGGGAGCAACAACTGCGCGTCTTTGCCCATTGCTCGCAGGGCTGTGAGCATGGTCAGTTGGCTGCCGAGGCAATCCGCATCGGGATTCACATGCCCGCAGACCAGAGGTTTGCGGGCGTTTTCAATTGCCAGGCGAACTTCCTGCATAACGAAATCATTCCTTTTATATTTTAGCGATTTATTTACCGCACTGACAGCCGCAACTGCATCCTTTGGTCGCAGTGGGGATCAGGTTTTTCGATTCAAGGTAGCTTAAAATTTTCAGAGCGGAGGTTTGCGGGTCTTCCGATTGTGTTTTGATTTCGATTTCGGGATTGAGGGGTGCTTCGTAGGGGTCGTCCACGCCGGTGAAGCCTTTGAGCTGGCCTGCACGGGCTTTTTTGTAAAGGCCTTTCACATCGCGTTTTTCGCATTCTTCGACAGGGGTACTGACGTAGACTTCGATGAACGCTCCGCCGTTGCTTTCGATGAGTTTTCGATTTTCATCACGAACGCTGCGATATGGGCTGATGGCGGCTGCGATGGAATTGACGCCGTTGCGGGTGAGCAGGTCGCAGACGAAGCCGATTCGCCGGATGTTGATGTCGCGATCTTCTTTCGAGAAGGTCAATCCTTTTGAGAGGTTGGTTCGGACGACATCGCCGTCGAATACTTCAACCTTGACACCGCGTTTTCGCAGTTCCGGGGTGAGGATATCGGCAATTGTGCTCTTGCCGGCAGAGGGAAGTCCAGTGAACCACAAACAAAAACCCTTACCATTTTTCGTCATAATCAATCGCTCCTGATAACAAGACTTAACAAAAGTTACTATTGTGTCGATTTTTAACAAGTTCAACGATCGAGGCGGATATTTTAACGGCCTTCGAGCGGGAATGAACCGACAACGTACCATACAAAAGAGAATCAATCATAGTCCCCCGGCGGGTAAAAGTAAAGACTTCTTGAACTCTTAATGGAGTGTGCGTGTTTGTTGGAATTTTCTGGGGGGCCTCTTTTTTTATTATTCTCTCGCAGGCGGGGATTCAGAAATGCGACCGGTGAGGTGGGGATCATTTTTGATGGCCTTTCTTGAAGATTTTTGAGAAGAAGTTTTTTTGTCTCGGAGAAGAGGTGTCTCCGCAATGTTAAAGATGTCACATGAATTAGAAAAATGCAAATTTTTGGCTGAAAAATTTTGTTTGAGAAACGGTAAAGGATGGCCGGCTGGTAAGTTAGGGAGATAAAAAAATTTTATTTTTTTGTTTTGGCGGTGTGAAGGCGGAAAGAGTGAGGAGAGGAAAAACGCGGTTTTTGAGCAATAGCTAGGAATGGATAGAGATTTCTATAGAAATGCGCAGAGATTTCTATGGGGAGTGAAAATTTGATGAAAATAGATCGGTATTTTCATGGGGAAATCCTTGCCGGCAGCAAATAGCTAGAAACGGCATAGAGATTTCTATGGAAGCGGGGGCGAGATATTTTCAGAAAATAGGTGTGAGAATAGGTGTGAGAATAGGTGTGAAAATCCTGAGATTTGAGGTAGAATTCGATCTATGGGAGGGAAGGGATATGAAGCTCAAAATTAAGCGAATTTATGAAAAACCACAAAAGGAAGACGGGGTGCGAATTTTGGTGGATCGTCTTTGGCCTCGGGGGCTTGGGAAGGAAGACGCTCAGATCGATTTATGGCTTAAGGAAATTGCTCCAAGCGACGGCCTCAGGAAGTGGTTCAACCATGAACCTGAAAAGTGGGACGAATTCAAACGACGTTATTTGGAAGAACTGGGCAACAAAACCCAGGAGCTTGAAACGATTCGCAGTTATATTAAAAAAGGCCGTGTTACTCTGGTTTTTGGAGCGAAGGACGAAAGATACAACAATGCCACGGCTTTGATGGAATATCTGAGTCAAGAATAGCATGTTCACCCAAATAAGCCTTACGCTCTGTTGAAACGATAGAAAATTCGGACCCTGAGCTTGTCGAAGGGTCATTTTTCACGAACGCCCTGTCGCTTCGACAAGCTCAGCGACCGAATTAATCGAATGTTTTCAACAGAGCATAAGCCTTAGTAAATACTGTTTATTTTTTGAGAGGATGCATCTATGACGAAACGGGAGACGGCGGTTTTGGCGTGTCGGCTTTTTTCGATTTATGGAATTTTTATGTTTCTTTCGTGGGCGGGAATAATGATCCAAGGCGGTTGGTCAATGTTTAACTTGAGGCCTGGAAGCTCGGGTAAGGAATTTCTGTTATTCATTATATTTGTGACACCGGTGATTCTTCTTTTGTTGTTTTCGATCTGGATTTGGCGAAAGGCGGATTGGCTGGCGGGGAAAATGCTGCCGGGTGCCGAGGTTTCGACGGGAGAATCGGTGTTGACGGCGTCGGATTTACAGGTAGTTGCGTTTTCTGTTGTCGGATTGATTGCTATTGTTCAAGCTTTACCGCAGATCAGCAGTTTGGTGATGGAATATAAATTTCGTACAGAGGTGTCGGAGGGCGGACAATTTCCGGGAGGTGGGTTTGATCGGCAAGTGGTCTTTGGGAGTGTGAAATTATTGGTTGGTTTGGGGTTGCTGTTTGGGGCGCGAGGGTTGGCGGGAATTTTGCATAGTGTTCGGAGTGCCGGGACGCCGAAGGACTGATTTTGATCCATTTCAGGAACCTTGTTTTTCGTGGCTAAAAAGATTGACTCTTTTTGGGCGGATGATTATTCTTGATGGTTTGTTATCCGGTTGATGGATGCGGTGATAGACGTATCTCAAGCGGAAAGATAGCTTGAAAGAGATCATTTATGCAATAGGAGGTCGAAGATGGCCAAGATACGTTTGTTTACTCCCGGTCCGACGCCCGTACCCGAACAGGTGATGCTGGAGATGGCCCAGCCGATGGATCATCATCGGACGTCGCAGTATCAGGAGATTCTGGGTAAGGTGCTTGAAGGCCTTAAATATGTGTTCCAGACGAAGAATGATGTGCTGGTATTTACGTCCAGCGGGACGGGTTCGATGGAGGGTGCGATTGTCTGCACGGCTCAGCCTGGGAAGAAGACGCTGATTGTTCAGGGAGGGAAATTTGGTGAGCGTTGGGGCGAGGTTTGTGCGGCGTTTGATATTCCGCATACGATCATGAATGTGGAATGGGGCAAGGGGGCGGATGTTGGTTTGATAGAAAAGGCGCTTAAGGACGATCCGACGATCGGCGCGGTGGTTGTGGTTCATTGCGAGACTTCGACGGCGGCGGCGAGTAATATTGAGGCGATTGCGAAGGTGGTTTCTCAGACGCCTGCGGTGTTGATTGTGGATGCGATCAGTTCTGCGGCAGCCATGCCGATCAAGGTGGATGAATGGGGGATTGATATTGTTTGCACCGGTTCGCAGAAGGCGTTGATGCTGCCGCCGGGGTTGGCTTTTTCGGTTGTGAGCGAGAAGGCCTGGAAGATTATCGAGGCCAATAAGCCCAAGGCGTATTATTTTGATTATCGTGCTTATCGCAAGGCGATTAAGGGTGTTGATACGCCGTACACTTCGGCTTTGACGCTGGTGAAGGGGTTGAACAAGTCTCTTGAGATGATCCGCGCTGAAGGGATTGAAAATGTCTGGTCTCGTGTGTCGAAACTGGCAGGGGCATGTCGGTCTGCGTTCGAGGCGATGGGGATTAAGCTTTATGCGACCGATCCTGCGGATTCGGTGACGGCGTTTTGGGTTCCGGAAGGGATCGATGAAGTCGCGTTCCGTAAGACGATGCGTGCCCGGTACGGTGTTCACCTGGCGGCGGGTCAGGGGAAGATCAAGGGCAAGGTTGTTCGGATCAACCATATGGGTTATGTCGATATGGTCGATACGATGGGCGCATTGGCTGCGATTGAAACGGTTTTGTTGCAGATGGGATACAAGTTTACACCTGGTGCCGGACTTGCCGCTGCTCAGAAAGTGCTTTGTCAATAAGGAAGGGATGAGAAAGATTCGTTGAATTAACGATACGGACGGACTTTAACGGTTCGTCCGTTTTTTTTGATCGGGCGTGTGCGGTGACGATCTTGATTTTCGATTATCCTTGGGTAAAATTTAAATAAAACTTCCGGGAAGGTGTCATCGCGCTTGACACGGTGGCAGAAACGGGTATAAATAATCTTAAGTTTGGCCTGTAGTTCAATTGGCAGAACGTCTGACTCTGGATCAGAAGGTTCTAGGTTCGATTCCTAGCAGGCCAGCTTTTTTTAATTCATTGCAATTGCATAAGTTAGGAATGTTTGGAAATAGGCCGTATTCGGTCGTTTCAGCCACTTGTGTCAAATCGCTCGGTTCTGTATTCCATCCAATTCGACCCATTTCGGACGTGTACTGTGCCGGATTCTGTGCCGCTTTTTCGAAGTCTTCTTCTGTCGTTTGTAGGTAGTGTTTCATCGCCACCGGCTGGCTATTGCCGATCCAGCTTACCACCACGTGAAGGGGATGGTTTTTCGTCAGTTCTGTCTCTCGACTGCTCCGAAGATTCTGGAAGGGCTTCGGCCAAGGCTTCAAACCTGCTTTCTCAATAATCCGAATGAAAGTTGTCCGAAGGTTCTGGCGAGTGTCCCGATATCGGGTAATCACGTATTCGGTTCCGGGCTTGGCCAGTTTAAAGCAATCCTCAAGATACGGTAGGAGTTCCGGGAAGATCGGCACAACGCGAACCCCGCCGCCCGTATGGTGTTCTGTCTTGCTGGCGTGAACCGTGAACCGGGACTTCGCCCAATTAATATCTTCCCATTTCAGCCGTAATACTTCACTTGGACACCGAACCCCGCCATACCTTGCCAACGCCACAATCAAACGCCATTCGGCATCCGGGCAGGCATCGATAACCGCTTGGGTTTCTTCAAGTGATACGAAATACATCTTGGTTACATCGGCGAAATCGCCACACTTTACGGCAGCAAAGGGGTTCTTGGGAATAATCTCCCGATCCACCGCCGCCGTAAAGAATTGACGGGCCAGCTTGCATAGCCGACGAACCGAACCTTCAGCCATGTCTTGTTTCAGGAAGATACGGAACCTCTCCGCATCTCCAGCGTTAAACTCATTCAACAGTTTCTTTTCGCCAAAGCACTCGATCAGTTTTAGCTTGCCATGCCCCAGCTTCAACCGTGTATTCGGCTTTACATCCGTTCGACTGGCGATATAGGTTTTAATCCACTGACCAAGGGTAGGGCATTCCTTGCGTTCACGTGGTTCAATTAGCCCAACCCGTTCGATCCTCTTACGGATTCCATCAGGCAAACCGGCAATCCATTCGGCGGTTGTATTCTTCGGAGACGATCCTGAAACGCTCGCACCAATCAAGTCTTCCATGAAAAGCTTTACGCTGTCGGCTTGTTTCTGTGTCAACTTTCCAAATCGAACCGTCTTTCGCTTCCCATCGGTCGCGACAAATAAGATTCGAGTGCTTCCAGTTTGCTTGTCTCGGCTCAAACTCGCCATTGCTATTTTCCCTTCTTCCGTTTCGGTCGAATGATGATTTCAAGATCAAGACATTCCGCCAGTCGTTCCAGAGCTTCATAACTCACACCAGATAATCCCGCCATGAGTTTAGATAACTGCCCTTGGTCGATTCCTGTTTCCTTGGAAATACGGTATCGAGTTTTCCCGCCAGTTTCAATTGCATCACGAATTTGTTGTAGTATCTTTGACATGGTTTCATTATACCGTTACTTGTAATTTTATCAAGTGTTATTTGCCGCCGTTTTTTGAGATTCTATCCAACGTTTCAAATCAAGCGGGTCATAAAGCACCCG
>JAAZAW010000198.1 GCA_012514125.1 Phycisphaerae bacterium
GGGCACCAATACCCCCGCCTTCATCTATATGGATATGGTTGGGGGAAATCGGCTGAAACTTCGTCTGATGCTCAAGGGCGGCGGTTGCGAAAATCGCAGTCAGGTAAAGATGCTCAAGCCTTCCGACGGCGAAGAGGGTGTCAGGGAGTTTATTGTGGAGGTCATTCGCCAGGCCGGTGCCGATGCGTGTCCGCCCTTTGTGGTAGGAGTAGGGATCGGTGGTGATTTTGAGATGAGTTGTCTGTTGGCCAAAAAAGCATTGCTCAGGCCCATTGGCTCTTCTCATGAGAATCCCTATTATGCCCGGATGGAGCAGGACTTGTTGAACCGGATCAACGATCTGGGAATCGGTCCCCAGGGGATGGGTGGAAAGACGACGGTGTTGGGTGTTTCCATAGAAACATATCCCTGCCATATCGCCTCATTGCCCGTGGCGGTCAATATCGAGTGCCACAGCCACCGGCATGCGGAAATAACTATTTGACAGGGAAGAATTTATAAGTATTTTCTTAAAAATTAAATAAAAAAAGATGTTTTATTAGATAAGACTTGAAAATATTAATCAACGAAAGTAATATACAGTAGTGACTTTATTTCTGATATGGGTCGAGTGTCGAGATGGGTAAAGAGCGATTACAGAAAGTGTTATCGCAGGCTGGAATAGGTTCGCGTCGTAAGTGCGAACAATACATCCTTGACGGACGAGTTTCTGTCAATGGGCAGATCGTCACATCTTTACCGGTGATCATCGATACGGAAAACGACTCCATTCGTTTTGATGGTGACAAAATAAAAATAACTCCGGAAAACAAGGTTTATTTAATGATGAATAAACCTAAAGATGTTCTGTGTACGACCCGGGACAATCATGGTCGAAAAACGGTTTTGGACCTTATTCCTTCAGGGCTTGTTCACGAACGAGTTTTTCCGGTAGGGCGGTTGGACAAGGAGTCTCAGGGACTGTTGCTCTTGACGAATGACGGTGATTTGACCAAAAAAATGACTCATTTGCGGTACGGAGTGGAGAAAGTTTATCTGGTCGAGGTAAATGGTCATGTGGACGGGACGATTGTCGAACCGATGTTGAAAGGAATCTGGTTGTCGGACGGCCGAGCCAGAGTCAGTCGGGTTAAAATTGTTCGGAAAGGTAAAAAATCGATTTTGGAGATAACTTTAAGGGAAGGCAAAAATCGGCAGGTGTATCGGATGCTTGCCAAACTGGGATTTTCGGTGAGTAAACTGGTTCGGATTCGTCTAGGCTCTTTGGAGTTAAAGGGAGTCGGGGTTGGGCGGACACGGAAATTGACGTCAGCCGAAATTTCGGGGCTTAAAGCTTTGATATCCGGAAAGCTTTAATTTGCTTTACCTTGAAGATAGATATATAATTATATTAGGTTAGTGTGGGTTAATATGTTTAAATGGGAAGGAATGAAAGATGAAACCGGAACAGATTAAGATTTTGGTTGCTGACGGGGACGAAGCCAGTGCAGCCAAGTGTGTCGAAGTATTATCCAGCAAGGGTTATCAGGTCGAATTGGCCAATAATCCGGATGATGCGATGACCAGGAGTGAACAGACCACGTTTCATGTGGTATTGACCGAATTGAATTTCCCTGGTCAAATGACCGGACTGGAAATTATCAAACGTATCCGAGATCGTCATCGTCAGACGTGTGCGATTATCATGACGGGCAATCCGTCCATGGAAAGCGCCGTTGAAGCCATCCGGCTTGGTGTGTGCGATTATCTGACCAAACCGGTGATCGAGGAACGTCTGGTCGATTCGATTGGAAAAGCTCTTTCACGAAGGGGTATTTTCCTGACCAGTGAAGAGACGATCAACAAGTCGATCGGTACACGTTTACGCCAGCTTCGACGGGAACAGGGACTTACGACCCAGCAACTGGCCAATCGCGTTGGGGTTACCCAGTCGCAGATTTCCCAGGTTGAAACGGGGCGAAGCGCCGCTTCGGTGGTTACCCTGTACAAGATTGCTCAGGCATTTGAAATGAGCCTGGCGGAGATGCTCGAAGGCGTTTAATCGAGACTTCGCCCGCAAGTTTCTGAACAAATATGAACAAGATACGGGGTATCTTTACCGATACCCCGGTATCTTGAAATTTATTTTCCAATCATTTTCTTCATTGATCTTCGATCTTTTTTTTATGCTATTGAACTCTCATCTTTATTTTGAGTAGAATTCTCCGATTCTGCGCCTGATGTCCGCAACGTTTGGGCGAATGTCCGCGAAAGACTCCCTGAAGTCCGTGAAACCACCGCGGAAGCCCGCAAAGGCACTACGGAGGTCCCCGACAAATTTGCGGAAATCCGCGATGACCTCGCGGATTTCCGCGATGAAGTCCCTGAGATAAGCAAGGCTGCCGGGGAGGTCAACGAGGGCGCGAAGGAAGTCAACGTCGCAATAGGGGACACCCGCAATCACACAGTAGGTGATTATAATTAATTTAACTTTTGTTTTTGCCCGAAAAAGTGCATCATACGCCTTTGATTTAAACGTGTCGTAGTTTCGGACCCTGAGGAAAGTCGAAGGGACATTTGCTTGCCGACGTCATGTCGCTTCGACAGGCTCAGCGATCGAAAGGTTTAACCTTTTTTCATGTAATGATGCGATTAAATCAATAGTTGTTATTGCGCAAGCGGATACCTGGCAGTTGTCAGCGTATTCAATCGTTGATCCTGCGTTTATTTCAACAACGTAACCGGTATTTGAGGGTTATTTTTCCATCGGATTTATTCGACGACGGATGCTCTTGTGATGGTTACAGGGGTTACGGGGACGTTTTCATGATAGGCTACCGTGTGTGTGGCGACGGCGGCGATTGCATCGACGACGTCGGTTCCTTCGATGACTTTTCCGAAAACGGCATAGCCTGGATTGGCGGCATTTTGGTAATTGAGAAAATCATTGTCTTTAACGTTGATGAAAAATTGGCTTGTGGCGCTGTTGGGGTCGTTGGTGCGAGCCATGGCCAGCGTGTATTTGTCGTTTACGAGGCCGTTGTTCGATTCATTGACGATGGGATCGTGATTTTCTTTCTGCTGAAGGTCGCTGGTCATTCCGCCGCCCTGGATCATAAAATCCGCGATGACGCGATGGAAGATGGTTGCGCCTTTGTTGTCCTGGCCGTCAAAGAAACCTTCGTTGACATAGCGAAGGAAATTTTTGACCGTGGCAGGGGCTTTGTCCATGTTGAGTTCCAGTTTGATGTTTCCGAGCGAGGTTTCGAGCAAGACTTTGGGGTTGGCTTTGAACACTGCGTTAAGCTCCTTGTTTGAATTCATGGGAAGGGTTATATTTTTCTGTTCCGGATCGATAGAATCCGGGATATCGCCGGTCCAATTATAAAAATACCAGCCCTCGGCGGGAGTGGCGATGAGGGTTGCCTGTTCATTGGTGGCGTAAGTTCCGCCGGTGGTATTGAGCGTTCCCTCGCCTTCCTTGGCGACGGTGAGGGTATAGGAGGTTTCAATGGGAGAGAAGACGGCTTTGACGGATTTATTTTTATTCATGACGACCAGGAGGTGAGAATTGGCTCCGATGTCATCCCCTTGCCAGCTTGAAAAAGTCCAGCCTTGGGCGGGAGTGGCGACGAGGAGGACATTTTTGCCGGCATCATAGGTTCCGCCGGTATTATTGATCGTTCCCTCGCCTTCCTGGGTCACCGTCAGCGTGTATTGAGTGGAAACGGGTGTGGGTACACAGCCTGGGAGAAGAAATAAAGTTACGGACAAGGCGATCAAGCCGGTCCATCGGTCAACTAATCTTTTCATGCCAGGGTCTCCTGAAAATACAAACGACACCATTAACGGATTAAACGAAGAGATCAATATGTCCGGGGAATCCAAACGTTTTGTTCTGCCTTCGTCCAATCAATTTTCAGATAGCATAGCAAAACATGGAAGATTTCTCCAGAGTTAAAATTGATGGATTGGCAGAGGGTCTTGAGGTAATATTCTCCAGTGTCAAATGATAAAAAAGTATATACGAAGCCTCAACGGCGCTGAAAATATGCGAAAACCAGGTGTCATCATTTCAGAAGCCCAATGATGGAAAAGGAAATAATGGATGCTTAAGGACAGATCGAAATTGACGACCGAAAAGCGGAATACGCGCAGTACCGATATTGATCGGCGGACGACGCTGGAAATTGTGGAGGTTATTAATTCGGAAGATGCGCTGATCGCTCCGGCGGTTGGACGGGAAAAAGAAAATATTGCGGCAGCGGTGGAGCTGGTGGTTGCGAGTTTTCGAAAAAAGGGACGGTTGTTTTATGTGGGCGCGGGGACAAGCGGACGGCTTGGGGTGCTCGATGCTTCGGAATGTCCTCCGACGTTCGGTGTTTCACCGACGATGGTGCAGGGGATTATCGCGGGCGGCAAACGCGCGTTAGTTCGATCGGCGGAGGGGGCGGAGGACGATAAAGCGACAGGAGCGAAGGCCATTGAGCGGAAACGGATTAAATCGAACGATGTGGTGGTGGGAATCGCGGCGTGCGGGGTAACACCGTTTGTGGCAGGGGCGATTGAAGCGGCGAAAAAGATTGGGGCGAAGACGATTTATGTAACGTGCGCTCCGGAGGCGAAAAAATTTATCAGGTCGGATGTGATTATTAATCCGGTGGTCGGGCCTGAGGTGGTGACGGGATCGACTCGGATGAAAGCGGGAACGGCGACGAAGATGGTTTTGAATACGCTGACGACGACGGCGATGATTCGCCTTGGAAAGGTGTATGGGAACCTGATGGTCGATCTGCGGGCGACGAATAATAAACTTCGGGATCGGGCGACAAGAATCATCGTCGAGGCGACGGGATTGAGCAAAGCCGGAGCCGCGAAGTTGCTGGATAAGGCCAAGGGGCAGGCGAAGGTTGCCATTGTGATATATTTCCGGAAAGTGGATTTTGACACGGCGGTTGAGATTCTGGCGCAGTGCGATGGTCAGACGCGATGTGCCATTGCAGGGAAATGATTATCTTTGCCACGTCGGTGTGGTTACACGATGAATAATACACTTTTGATTTAGTCATCGTTTCGATTCATCATTTATTTTTCTATTTTCGACGCTTCATTGGTGAAAGGCGGTACGTCGTAACCGGACAGGCCCCAGGAGGCCGGCAGGAAGACCCGCGGCGCGGTAACGATTGGCTGGAGCATTGGTTACCTGGATTTCCAGCCTGTGCGTGCCCGCCGTTACCTTCTTTAAATTGCAGCTATACGGCGGCCAAGCCAGGACCGTTACCTGTTGATCATCCCATCGGACAGCCGCCAGATCCTCCACTTGTCCCAAATCCAGGTAATAATCGCCGGATTCCGTCAAATTGATTTCCTTGAAGTACGTAGCCGTCCCGGAAAAGGTGGGATAACCCCAGATCGACCAAGGCTGTAAGAGCGATATGTCGAGCGGTCCCGTTGTCCCCGTGACAAAGGGAAACGATCGATGACCATAGCGATATTCGCAGGTGAAACTTCCGTAGAGGTAGGGAATTTCCTTCAGACCACGACCTTTACCGGCGGTTTCGATGCGAATGATATTCAGCGTCGGTGTCGAGCCGCCTGACAACGCATGGCCGACAGTAGCGACACGATTACGGCAGTCGTACACCGTCGCACGGCGCCAATCGGTAATTTCCGTATCGTTAACGAAAAGTTTCCAGTCTCCTGTAATCGTAGCGTCTTCGAGGACTAAAGAGGCATCCGGAATCGAGCCGGTCAGCATAAAACGATAAAAATAAGACACCGGTTCGTCGCTACCCTCGCACGGATCATTCTGGCGAATCAAAAGATCGTATCCGGAGCCTTGAAGGAAATTGGTCTGGTTTATACCAGAACCCTGTATCGCTGTATGCCAGAAATTCAATGGTAATTGATTTGGCTCAAAAGTAACCTTCCAGCCGGAAGATAAATCTAAAACTTCAGTCGTTGTAACGGGTTTAACCAGTTCGGATGTTCCTCGGATCAACTTACTGCCACGAGGCGGCAGGTGAAGAGCGATTCCATCGACGGTTCCTTCAAACGGCTGTTCACCGCGGTTGACAAGAAAGGTCAGTTGTTCATTATCTTTTTTACGCCGCAGCACAAAAATATCACGAGCCCCGTCACCGTTAACCTCCGGTCCGGACAGTTTGTCGAGGATCGCCTGACTCAGA
>JAAZAW010000199.1 GCA_012514125.1 Phycisphaerae bacterium
AACTCACTCGCCGAATGGGTATCCAAAAAACTGCCATGATGAGTTGGAGCGGAACCGTCTGCATGGACGTCGAAGCAGGAAACACGTTGATTGAAAATATCGTCGATCAGTTTCCCGACGAGGTGATCGGCGTTTCATCCTGCGATCCGACACATCAATCGCCTGAGCAGATTCGCGCAACCTGCCGACACCTCCACGATGAAAAAGGGTTTCGTGGCATGAAACCCTATCCGACCAATCACCTGTCCTACGCCGATCCCCGATATGCCCCTTACTGGGAATTCGGCGATGAACAGGGTTTGTACGCACTTTTACACGTGGATCCCTTATCCGGCGGGCTCCAGGCGGTATCGGAGTTGGCCGATCGTTATAAACGAATGAGATTCCTGATCGCGCACGTCGGCGGCAGTTGGGAGTTCGCCCGTCAATCTGTCGAAGTGATCAAAAAGTTTCCGAACGTGATGGCGGAATTAACGCTGACCCCGGTGCCCAACGGCATCATCGAATGGCTTTGCCGCGAGGTAGGTGCCGATCGAGTCCTTTTCGGGACCGATGCCCCCATGCGCGATCCGCGTCCGCAACTCGGATGGTGTGTTTTTACAAGATTGCCTCTGAAGGATAAAAAAAAGATTCTGGGTGAAAACTTCGCGAGGATATTACAAAAATGATGGATTACCCTGTGTTGAAAAATGAATCGGACCTGGAGAACATGCTTAGCGAGCCGAGTGATGCGACTCGAAGAGTGCTTTCGCAAACACCTGGGGATTTTATGGTGCTTGGGGCCGCAGGTAAAATGGGGCCGACGCTATGCCGACTTGTCAAAAACGCGGCTCCGGATCGAAAGGTATTCGCCGTCTCGCGCTTTTCCGACCCGGCAGTCAAAGACCGGCTGGAACAATCGGGAATTACCGTGATTAGCGCCGATCTGGCAGAGAGGCAAAGCTACACCGATCTGCCGCAGATCCCGAACATCTATTATCTGGTGGGAATGAAATTCGGTTCTACCGGAAATGAATCGTTTACCTGGGCCATGAACGCGTACGTCCCGGCCCTGGTCTGCGAACATTTTCGCTCCTCGCGAATCGTCGCTCTTTCCACGGGTAATGTCCATCCTTTCACGCCGGTCACCTTTGGCGGTGCGACAGAAGAGGCTACGCCGGACCCGAAAGGCGAATATGCCCAATCGTGCCTGGGCCGGGAGCGAATCTTCGAATATTTCAGCCGGAAGCATTCGATCCCGGTTGTAAACATGCGGCTCGGCTATGCGAACGAACCGCGATACGGAATCATTGTCGATCTGACGCAGAAGATTCTCAAAGACGAGCCCATTGACCTGGCGATGGGAAATGTCAATCTCATCTGGCAGGGCGATGCCAACGACATCATCGCCCAGGCCATTTCCATCGCCGAGGTTCCCGCCAGGGTTCTCAATCTCACCGGTCCGGAAACGGTGTCGATCCGGTTTCTGGCCACCGCTATCGGAAAATTCCTCAACCGCGAGGTTGCGTTCACCGGCTCGGAACAACCCACCGCGCTGCTCTTCAATGCTGCCCGGTGTTTTGAATATTTCGGCTATCCCCGCTGCCCATTAATGAAAATGGTCCACAGGGTCGTCGACTGGGTGGCGAGCGGGAAAACAATCCACAACAAACCCACGAAATTCCAGGTTCGCGACGGAAAGTTTTAAAAAATAGGAGAAACCATGAGCGTTTCACAGGATATTCTTACGCGTCTGAAGGAAGGTCAGGTTATCCCGGCCAATCCGCTGGCCCTGACCTGCGACCTGAAACTTGATGAAGTCCATCAGCGAGCTCTTGCTCGGTATTACCTGGCCTGCGGGGTGGGCGGTTTGGCTGTCGGTGTTCATACCACGCAGTTCAAAATTCACGATCCCGAGGTTGGGCTTTATCAGCCGGTTCTGGAATTGGCCATGAGCGTCGTTCAGGAAAAAACTCGCGAGGTTCCGCCGATCCTGATCGCCGGCATCTGCGGCAAGACCGGCCAGGCGATTAAAGAGGCTCAGTTGGCCAAACGTCTGGGCTATCACTTCGGGATGGTCAGTCCGACCGCCTTTAGAACTGATCCCGAAGAGGAACTCATCGAGCATCACCGGCGAATCTCTGAAATCATTCCTGTCATGGGTTTTTATCTTCAGCCGGCCGGCGGCGGGCGGTTCCTGAGCGAGACCTACTGGCGTAAACTGCTGGAGATTCCGAATCTCGTCGGGATCAAAGTCGCCGCATTCAATCGTTACCAGACACTCGATGTCCTTCGGGCTCTGGCGGAATCCGGGAGGGCCGACGAAGTCGCCCTTTATACCGGGAACGACGACAGTATCGTCATGGACCTGCTCACCCCTTTTCAAATCAGGATGTCCACCGGCCGGATGCAGCCGCTGTCCTTCGTCGGCGGTTTGCTCGGCCACTGGTCCTGCTGGACAAAAAAAGCGGTGGAGCTTCTGGAAAAAATAAAAGCCGTTCGCAATCAGCCGATTCTCCCCGTCGAGATGCTCACCCTGGCGGCCCAGGTCACCGAGTCCAACGAAGCCCTTTTCGACCCTGTTCATCACTTTTGCGGAGCCAACCCCGGCGTGATGTACGCCCTGAAACAGGCGGGGCTTGTTCGAGGAATTTACATGCTTGACGATCATGAGAAACTCGCTCCCGAACAGCCGGAAAAGATCGATCGCATCCGACGGGATTATCCGCACATGGTCGATGATGACTTTGTCCGGAACCACCTTGCCGATTGGCTCAGGCCTTAATAAAATAAGAGATATGAAAAGCATTCGATATCTCTATAAAATCGGCAAGGGACCCTCCAGCTCTCACAGTATGGGGCCGCAGCGAGCTGCGGAACTCTTTCGACGACGATTGTCCCAAACGCCCCGGACCATTGAAGTGGAACTCTACGGCAGCCTGGCGGCGACGGGAAAAGGACATCTGACCGATCGGGCCATCCTCGAGACGCTATCGCCTTTGCCGGTAAAGATCCTCTGGTTGCCTGAAAAAACGTTACCGCTTCATCCCAATGGGATGATCTTTCGAGGTCTGAATCCATCGGGCGAGATCCTCGATACATGGGAGGTCTACAGTATCGGTGGTGGAGATCTTTTGGATAAAGAGGGACCGGTGGCGATTTCAACCTCTTATCCGGAATATGAGTTCAATACCGCCGCCGAGATTCTCCGGGAATGTGAACAAAAAGGGATATCGATTCCGGAGATGATTCGATCCCGTGAATCCGCGGATTTTTACGACTTCCTGGAGTGGATCTGGAAGGTGATGAGCGATGCGGTCGATGCGGGGCTTCGAAGCGAAGAACCTTTTTTGCCCGGGGGATTGCGGCTGGCGCGAAAGGCCCCAATGATGTACCGCGCCGCGAACGAGAATATCGATTTTGTTCGCAACCTGAATCTCGTTTCGAGTTACGCCTTGGCCGTTGCGGAAGAAAATGCCTCCGGGGGAACCATCGTGACGGCCCCGACCTGTGGTTCGGCGGGTGTGCTTCCGGGAGTACTCTACTATTTTCATCGCCATCACCGCATGCCGATCAAGTCGATACTCGATGGATTGATCGTCGCGGGTGTCTTTGGTTCCATTGTTGCCTCCAATGCCTCCATCAGCGGGGCGATGGTCGGCTGCCAGGGCGAAATCGGAACCGCCTGTGCCATGGCGTCGGCCGCGGCGGCCTGTCTTCTGGGAGGAACGCCGATGCAGATCGAATATGCCGCGGAAATGGGGCTCGAACATTGTCTGGGGCTCACCTGCGATCCCGTGGCCGGACTGGTGCAGATCCCGTGTATCGAGCGAAACGCCTTTATGGCCGTCCGAGCCGTCGAATGTGCCATGTATTCCCTGGCGACCCGAGGCGAGCATCTGGTGAGTTTCGACGAAGTGGTCGAAGTCATGAACCAAACCGGTCGCGACCTGCAGACCAAGTACCGTGAAACCGCCACCGGCGGTCTGGCACAGATTATCGCGAGACGAAAATTTCCTGGCATCACCACTACAGGATGAATTTTCCGACAAAATTAATCGGAATTTGGCTCAGGCGGTGGTTTTTAAACCAGGCTGTTTGATTTCGGGTTTGGCCGGCAGGTTCAGGACCTCGGCGGCGGTTTCGGGTTCCAGCCGCCCGGCGATGAACGAGTGTACATCGCCGGTGAGTTGGTTGATCGAGAGCAACTCCTTGATACCCTGAACCTGGCGAAGAACGACCTTGACCGGTCCTCTGATTTCATCATGAATCGTGACGTAACGGTCGGCGATAAAGATTTGAGTCTTGGGTAAAATTCTGCCGGAAACGAAGAGTTCGACTTCGGAGTAGGGAGGCAGAGTGTCCAGGAGTGTTTGGGATTCGTTTTTCCGGTCATCGATTTGCATTTGCATTTCCTGGGCCTTGAACATCAGTTCGGTGGCCTTTTCGCGCTGGTCGGGCGTGAGTCGTTTGATTTGCTTTAAAAGCGGCTCAACGGAGGTTTGGATTTTTTCGAGTTCGAAGATTCGCTGATAGATCAGGGGATTCATGCCCACGCCCACGACAGTTTTGACGCCGGCGGGTGAACCGAGGGATTTGACGCGAACACCCTTGAGGGCAAAGGCATGGCCGCCGAT
>JAAZAW010000200.1 GCA_012514125.1 Phycisphaerae bacterium
TCCGGTCAAAATTTCCGAAGTGACAATTTTCATTTTTTTAATACTTATACTTGATATAAAACATCATCAATGTCAGATTTGCAAAAAATGAGGCAATTTACTGAAAATAACGACGGTTTTTTCACCATCAGTTTTCACCCTAAATCAGAGATTTTTATAGAGATTTCTATGGCACCCCTGTTATCTCTCGAATATCCGGGGTCCAACATGAAAAAAACATGAAATTAGATGCAAATACATGAAAATTGCGCCGAGTTTTCATCTTTCAAGGTTCTCGCCCAGGTCAGATCGACAAAAATAAAAATAATTTTCGTTCTTATCTTCGTTTAAATAAAGGGCTTATGATTTTTGATACTTTTTATTTTCCCAAAAATTCGCATTTAGCCCCCGGGCGGGCTCTGGGCTTCGGGCTTTAGGCTTTGGGCTTTGGGTCGAAAATCACAGTCTCAGTGATTGAAGTTAAACAACTTTCCAACTTTCCAACTTCAACTTCAACTTCAACTTTTAACTTCCAACTTGGATTATCTCCTGAAGGTGCTGGGATTCACCCTGAAAGAATGAACCGGAAAATTTTCATGCGGTTACCCTGAATTATGCCAGGTTCATACGTGGCCGGTATTTTCGGCGCATAAAGCAGGCCGATCTTCCCAAAGCCCAAAGCCCAGAGCCTGCCCACCCAAAAAATAAATGCGTCGTTTTCACTAATGCTGTATAATACCTTTTTTTATGATCGCTGCGGCAAGGAGTTTTGTAATGATCGGATTTCATATTGACATGAATACCGCACAATTTCAGGGGGAATATCTGGAAACCTGGCTCAGGGAACTGGCTCACAGAGGATACGATACGATTATCTGGGAGATCGAAAATAATGTTCACTGGGAGACCTGCCCGGAATGCTGCTCGCCGGATGCCTTTACTAAAAATGAATTCAAAAAACTGCTGGACCTCTGCCGAAAACTCAAGCTCGAGCCTATTCCGCTTTTCCAGACCCTGGGCCATTGCGAGTATGTGCTCAAGCACGAAAAATATTCGCACCTGAAGGAACTACCGAAGAGCCTCCAACAGTACTGCCCGATGAACCCCGACCTTCGCCCATTTTTGACCCGGTGGATTGAGGAATATCTCGATCTGTTCGGCGAGGTGAAATATTTTCACCTGGGAGCCGATGAAGCCTGGTCCCTGGGCCGCTGTGAAACATGCCGGGAATACGTCAACGCTCATTCACTTTCCGAACTGTACATGCGGCACATGAACTTTTTGGCTCATCCGCTCATCAGCCGGGGCATTACACCGATTATCTGGGCGGACATGGTGCTTACTCATCCGGAAGCGATGGATCTGCTGGACCGCCGGATCATGCTCTTCGACTGGATGTACGACATTTATCACGGCCAGGGCAAAGTTTGGGTATGGGGACAGGAATTTAAAACAAAGAACGAGCTTTCACCGAAAACTCTTGAGGTTTACGGTAAATATCTTTTCCCGAGAGGTGACGAGCCGGGCCGCGAACCTGAGACCTTTTTCAACAGCGACGCCCTGGCGGATCATGGCTTTCGGGTGGTCAACTGTCCCGGATCGAGCAGTTTCGGCGACAACGTTTTCAGCCCGAGAAACTGGTACCACATGACCAACACCTTCGATTCCCTGCACAAAGGACGAAACGCCCCGCTGGAAGGAACCGTGCTGACAAGCTGGACAATACACCTCTTCCCGTGGGAACTGCAATTGGCCTGTATCGACATGCCGGGCTATGTGTATCGGCATCCTGACGCGACGATTGAAATGTACCAGAAAGCCTTTGTCGCCGATCGCTTCGGCTCGGACGATGACACAACCTTCATGAAAGCCTGTGGCCTGCTATCCAAGCCGTCTCTCTTTACTTACACCGCGTCGTTAGGCCTGGATAAAGATGGAAGGCATATTCCTTCCGACCATGTCGAAAAAGAACTGGCCCGGTTGAAAAAAGAAAATAAGCTACAATCGGAACTGGAAAACAGTCGACAACGGCTGGCGGAGTACACCCAGGCGCTCGCCCTCTTCGAAACCTTTACCGCCCGGGCGATCAGAGGAAAGGATATTCTCACCTGGTGGCATCTGGCGGCACGAAATCTGATCAACCGTGCCCGGGCATCGATCTGGCTGTTGGAAAATTTCATGGAACATCAGCCGGACAAGAAGGAATCCGCCGCGATCCTGACAGAACTGCGCCGCCTTCGGGAAGAAACCGCGGTTAAATATCAATCCATATTAAAACCCACTCGTCTGGCAGAATATCTGCATTGGCTTTATGAGGCAGTCGAAACGGCACTGGAAAAACAATGGGCAACAGCCGATCCCGATTCTCCAGCCTGATCATACACTTTTGATTTAACCGTATTTTTCTTCGTTTCGTTTGTCTGTAATAGACTCACGAAGTCGGTATTTCTACAAATGCAATATTTTAATCGCATTCAGTCGAGCGATTTTCTGAAACACCTCTTCGCTGATTTTCTTCTCATCGCGAAGCTTAAGCAAAAAATCCACCAGCGGTGTCGGCGTATCCGGAGCACAAATGTCCGTGCCGAAGAATAATCGGTCCTGAAATTCATTCAAAAACTGGACAGCAAACGCCGGATCGCGCTGCAAGGCATTGCAGCCACTGCCGGCAGACAGGTCACCGTAAAGATTTTCATACCGCCGCATTAATTTCGGTACCACGCCTTCCTCTTTAATAGGGTATGCCGGATAGCCGGCTCGATCGCCCGGAGTCTCCAATCGACCGATCTCCGCCCAGAACGCCTGGGAATGGCCGAAGAATTTCAATTTCGGAAATAACTGAAGCGATCGTTCCAGTTGCGGCAGCCCCGGATCGTCATAAAGACCATAATTATTTCCGATCTGGGGGCTTATGTGGAATGTGAGCGGTAAACCCGCATCCTGAACGTGTTTGAATAGATTCTGAACCATCGGGTGGAGAAAAGGTAAATTCGCACACACCTCGCCGACGCCCTTGCAACCCTTGTCGGCGTAATAACGCAGCATGTCGCCCAACGGCGCACCTGAGGCGTTCGTCATCCACCGGGGATCGACATTACAAAAGGGAATGAATCTGCCGGGATGTTGCTCTGCGATTTCCAGAATATCCTCCA